>NZ_JANSJB010000011.1:41355-46918 GCF_047462355.1 Synechococcus sp. H55.9
GGGCTACCCAGCTGCCCCCCTGTGTCGCCACCCTGGCAGAGCCAAAACCGAGGGCCCCCAAACCGTCTCTGTCGCCGCCTGGGGATCCCAACTCTTGCCTAGGCTAGGACGGCGGCCGCCCCGGCGAAAGCTTCCTCCCGCAGCAGCGCAGCTTTGTCGGTGCGCTCCCAGGGCAGATCCAGGTGGGTTTGCCCGAAGTGCCCATAGACCGCCACGTTTTGATAGAAGCGCCCTCCCCGTTGACGGGGTAACTCTCGCAGTTGGAACTGGGCCAGAATGGCTGCCGGCCTCAGGTCAAAATGGCGCTGCACCAGCCGCAGCAGATCTTCGTCGGGGATGCGCCCTGTGCCAAAGGTTTCCACCAAAAGGTTGATGGGACGGGCCACCCCGATAGCATAGCTAACCTGCACCTCGCATTTTTGCGCCAGGCCGGCAGCCACGATGTTCTTGGCCACATAGCGGGCAGCATAGGCGGCGCTGCGATCCACCTTGGTGGGATCCTTGCCGGAGAAGGCCCCGCCCCCATGACGGGAATAGCCGCCATAGGTATCGACGATGATCTTGCGGCCGGTCAAGCCGGCATCCCCCTGCGGGCCGCCGATGACGAACTTGCCGGTGGGATTGGTGAGGAAGCGGGTATGGCTGTCGGGTTTGATGGGCAGCTCGGCAAATACCGGCTGCACCACCGCCTCCCAGAGATCGGCGCGGATGCGCTCTTGCACCGCCGCCTCTTCTGTGATGGCGCCAATGGTGGGCGTGTGCTGGGTGGAGATGAGCAGGGTGTGGATACCCACCGGACGCCCCTCCTCATAGGCCACCGTCACCTGCGTCTTGCCGTCGGGGCGCAGATAGGGCAGGGTGCCGTTTTTGCGAACAGTGGCCAACTGGCGGCTGAGGCGGTGGGCCAAGCTGATCGGCAAGGGCATCAGCTCAGGGGTCTCGTCGCAGGCAAAGCCGAACATCAAGCCCTGATCCCCGGCCCCGACCAAGTCGAATTGATCTTCCCTGGATGCGCGACTTTCCAGGGCCACGTTCACCCCTTGGGCAATATCGGGAGATTGCTCATCAAAAGCCACCAACACCGCGCAGCTATCGGCAGAGAAACCGTTCTTGGCGTCGGTGTAGCCAATTTCGGCCACCTTGTCCCGCACCAGATGGGTGAAGTTGACATGCGCCTGCGAGGTGATCTCCCCGGTCAGGATCACCATGCCCGTATTCACCACCACCTCTGCCGCCACCCGGCTCATGGGATCCGCCGTCAAGAGGGCATCCACGATGGCATCGGAGATCTGATCGCAGATTTTGTCGGGGTGCCCCTCCGTCACCGACTCCGAGGAAAACAAAAACGACTTGGACAACGAACCTCTCCTTAAGACGAAACAGATGAAACTGGGAGCCTGCTCAGGCCAGAAAGCCAGGCCCACCTGTCCGTTCATCGGCGGCCAGGACCCAAAAAGGCAGGCCTAGCCGGTGGATCAGCGCAGTTGCCAGAGCAACCCACCGCACCCGAGGACTTCGTCCCACTGACGCGATAGAGCCTTGCTCCGCCGCTGCGACCAGAGCTGTGGGAGCCGCTAAAGGGTAAAGTCGCCAGAAAAAGCCCCCACCTAAAAGGGCTATCCTCTAGAGAAAACTTTATTGCCTTTATCTTTCGGTTACTGACTAACCGCAGGAATTGGCACCGTAGCGGAGACTTCCGCCGGTTGCCGCAGCTTCGTTGGGCCTGATCCCTCAGTCTGCTCTGGATAAAGAACGGAACTTGTCCTTATCGTACCCCTAACCTCTCCGCATTTGTCAAAAAAATGCGCTCTGGGCCGGTCTCAACCCAACAGCTCCTGCCACCAGTCGGTGGACTGGGCGGCCCTGAGAAAAAAGACGCCCGCCAAGCCCAGAGGGAAGAGAACTCCCAGAAAGCCAACCGCCCCCAGTGCCCAAGCCAAGCGATGCAGATGCCTTTTGCTGGCAGCGCCCGCGGTTGTTTCCGCCAAGACGGCCAACATCGATCCCAGGGCCGCCAACAGGGATCCCCCCAGCCCGGCCAGATAGGCGGGCCCCAGCCACGGCTGTAACTGGGCGGCAGAGGCAATTTGCAAACGGGGCAGGACTTGAAAACACCCTACCGCCAGCACGGCCCAGATGAAGGAGTACATCAGCAGGCTATCTCGAAAAGCGGTAGCCGGTTCTTTCATGATCCCAGCCCAATCCAGCCAGAGGTAGGATAAAAGCAGTTTGCTGGGGAAGAGCTTGCTCGGCCCACCCGAATTTCCTCTGATTATGGCCCAACCCGCCATGTCTGACCTCTCTGCACCGGCTTGGGGATCCCACTCGACAACAGAGCCTGAGGCTGTTGGCGTTGGCAATTGCGGGACGGAGTCTCTAGCGGGCACAGAGACTGACCTCAACCAGTGGCACCGCCGCAGAATGCAGCGCCGCCAGCAAATCCAGCGGCAGCGCCTATCGGGCATGCGCGATGACAAGGGCTTGATCATCGTGCATACAGGGCAGGGCAAAGGCAAGAGCACGGCTGCTTTCGGCATGATCTTCCGTGCCCTCGGCCAAGGCTTGTCGGTGGGGGTAGTGCAATTCATCAAGGGGGCCTGGGATCCGGGGGAAGCCAAACTGTTGCGCCAGTTGGCCGCCCATCCGGAGCTGGGCCTGGGGAAAATCGCCTTTTACGCCATGGGGGAAGGTTTTACCTGGGAAACCCAGGATCGCGAGCGGGATATCGCCCATGCGCAGGCGGCCTGGGCAAAGGGGCGGGAGCTGCTCAGCAGCGGCGAGTACCACCTGGTACTTTTGGATGAGATCAACGTCGCCCTCAAGCTGGGGTACCTCTCCCTGGAGCAGGTATTGGCCGGCCTGGCCGAAAAACCGGAGCGGGTGCATGTGATCCTGACCGGGCGGGGCGCGCCGGCTGCCCTGATCGACCGGGCCGACTTGGTAACCGAGATGACCTTGGTCAAGCATCCTTTCCGCGACCAGGGGATCAAAGCGCAAATCGGCATTGAGTTCTAGTCCTTGGGTAGGGCAAGATGGCCATTCTGGTGGCGGCAGCCACAAGCGGCAGCGGCAAGACCACTGTCACGCTGGCTCTGTTGGCCGCTCTCAGGCGGCGGGGCCTGCGCATTCAGCCCTTCAAGGTGGGGCCGGATTACATTGATCCCCTGTTCCACACAGCGGTGAGCGGGATCCCCTGTCGCAACTTGGATCCCTTTTTAACCGATGAGAACTTTGTGCAGCGCTGCTTTCGCCACCACTGCCAAGGCAAAGATGGAGCAATTGTAGAGGGAGTGATGGGCCTCTTCGATGGACGAGCGCCCGCATCCCTGCCCGGCGAGACAGAACCCTTTTTTGCCAGCAGCGCCCACGTGGCCCGCCTGCTAGGGATCCCTGTGGTGTTGGTTATCGACGGCAGCGGTATGGGGACAACGGTGGCCGCTCTGCTCTACGGCTTGAGCCGCTTTGATCCCCGCCTCACCATTGCCGGGGTGATTTTCAACTGCGTGGCCTCAGAGCGGCACGGCCAGATTTTACAGCAAGCAGCAGCGGCGGCGGGGATCCCGGTCTTGGGCCAGTTTCCCCGCCGTGAGGATCTGCGCCTGCCCAGCCGCCACCTGGGGTTGGTGCCCGTCTCAGAACTGGATCACTTCCCCCGCTGGCAGGAGACCTGGGCCGACCTGGCCGAGCAGCATCTGAATTGGGATGAGCTACTGCCCTTGATTCGCTCCTTGCCGCCGGCGGTGGGGGAGCTGTGGCCAGAGATTTCCCCACAACCGCGTCGGGTTCGGGTAGGGGTGGCCCGCGATGCCGCCTTTAACTTCTACTACGCCGACAACTTGGATCTCTTGCGGGCCTGTGGCGCCGAGCTGCTGGAGTACTCTCCCCTGCAGGTGGGGCTGTGGCCGCCGGAGCCCTGCGATGGCCTGCTGCTGGGGGGCGGGTTCCCAGAACTGTTTGCCGCCACCCTCTCCGAAAAAATAAGCCACCGCCCACCGCCGCCCGCCCATCCACCCCTCTATGCCGAATGCGGCGGGCTGATGGTGCTGGGACGATCCCTCACCGATTTCAAGGGAAAGACCTACCCCCTGGCCGGGCTGCTGCCTATCCAGGTGGACATGGGCGACCGGCTGTGTCTGGGCTACCGCGAGGCCACTGTCCTGCGCCCAACCCTGCTGGCCAAGGCCGGGGATCGCCTACGAGGGCACGAATTTCACCGCTCCCGCAGCACCCCTCTCTCCCCCAACCCAATCTACATCTGGGGATCCCCGCCTCACCAGGAAGGCTGGGCCGGTCGGCGCCTGCACGCCTCCTACCTGCATCTCCACTGGGGATCCCGTCCCGACCTGGCCATGCGGCTCTTACAAAGCTTCTTGAGGACAACTCTGCCCATCTCCCCTTAGAAGACCATGCCATCGCTGAGCCGTTGGATGGGCGGAGAAACATCTGACCTGAGCTCCGGCGGATCCAGGTCTTTGAGCCGCTTTTCCGGCCAGGCCAAGCGATCCGCGGATCCTCCGCGAGAATGTCGCCAGCGCCTGTGGAAGGGCATTTCCCCGCTGGGATCGTGATCGTGGCGGTCACGCAGTCGGCATCGAGGCGAGAATGCTCCGATTCACCGGCCAAAACCCTTTCAAATAGCAACTTACAGCGATCCCGAATGGCTTGAGGACTCTGAAAATAAGTCACTCGTTTTTCCTGAACAACAGATGCCGACCTTGAGCCCTTCCCTCTCAAGCATCCCTCGCTTCATCCAAGAGTTTTTCAGCATAATTGGGCGGGAACTCACCTTGCTCCACATTCGTCTACAAAACTTAGCCTTCTTGACTCCAAACACGCCAGCCTCTTGCAGAGGCTCAGAAACCTAGAGGGCAACCCAACCCAAAGGACTACATCTTGCTTCCCCACTGCTGAAACCCCTGTAGGAGTGGGCTTTGAGGCAATTGTCCACAAAAGGACTGCGTCGGGGCATTTCGAGAAAAGACTGAGCTAAGCACTGGGTGAGGATCCCAGTAGGTAAGAAGTTTTGAGTCGGGGTAAATTTTGATGTCTTTGGTTAAGACGAGTATGGGATACTACACCTTGGTGGGCTAGACTTTGCCTACCCTGTGGCTTTAATCACTTCCTTGAGGGTTTGTCGGTTGTTATCCTAGACATGTCTTTAGCTCTCAAGCAGAATAAGCATAAATTACTAGTTGGCTCATTTTCGGCTAGACTGAGCCCCACAGCGGGCGATTCATGTAGGGAGGAGTGTGATGTTCACACGGTTGGCGGAACAGTACCGCAGCTATGTTCAAGATCTGGTGATGAGTTTGCAGGCTCTGGCCATTGTTTTGGAGAAGCGGGGCTATCCAGCTTCTTGCTACACCTGCGGTACTTCATTTGAGAGCGCCTCCTTCATGGTCAGCTTACGGGAGGGGCACTTGATTCGCTTTTTGGTTTCCGAATGCTCCATTAGCTGGACAGAAATGCGGGATGACCGGGAGCTCATGAAACTGGAAGGAGCAGAGGCGATTCGCCAACTGCAGGATTTGGCAGAGCTGATCAAAGATGAGTTGGTGGCTGC
>NZ_JANSJB010000012.1:0-13124 GCF_047462355.1 Synechococcus sp. H55.9
GCCTCGTGAGTCTTGGATGCTTCAGCTCTACTTCAGAGACCCGGTACACGGGATCCATGAAGCAACTGGGGCAGAGGAAGAGACAAAAATCTCGCCGTAAAGCGGATGGGGAAACCCCACCCGCCTGCGCGGTGGGGTAGTTCATGAGAGACAGAGGTTGCCGGTGGGATAAACTGAGATGCAGACAGGTGATTTTTGAACCTGACCTCTGCCCTGGTTCTCCCGCTCTGGTGGTTCTGATAAACAAAAACGATGATGTCCTCCCGCTCCTCTTGGGTCCCAGGTGCCGCTGCCGCGGGGAGCGGGCTCTTTGTCTTCGCATTGGTGGTGGGCCTGCTGGATCAGATCCTGCCGACCCTGCCCAAGGTTTCCCTGTCCTTGGCCGGGATCCCTGGCCTGGTAGCGGCAATTGGGGCCTCCTACGGGGTTTGGCGGCTGGTTCAGATGGGTCTGCAGTCGCATTCCTGGCCTGACTTTCGAGCCTCGCTGCTGGCGGCTGTGTCCCCCTTCGATCCCGCCGATCACGGTGGCAGGCCGCGGCGACCCGAGGTGGATCCGCGTCCTCTGCAAGTGGCTGAGGAGATCCGCCAAACCCAGCTCCGCCACCAAAAGATCCTCGACCGCATCAAGCAGCAGGTGAAAGCCGAAATCCAAACCTGCGAACGCGCCCAAGCGCAACTGCGCAGCGAGCAGCAGCGGTGCCGAGTTCTGCAGGCCCAAGCCCAACAGTTGCAACGGCATCTGCAAAATCTCCAAACATCACCCCCGCCCTCTTCCCCAAACTCCAAACCGGCCAAACCCACACCAGGGCGGGAACTGCACCAAAAGCTCCGCCAGCTTCAATCGCAAGTTACCGCCCTAAAAATAGAGCTGGAACGCCAAGGGATCCAACTGCAGCAGTCGGAAGCCGAGCGGGCCCAGCTCCAGCAGCAGCAGCAAAAGCTCAAGCGCCTCCTGCAGCGCACAAAATGCGAGAATCGGCAGTTGCGCTCTCAACATGACCAATGGGCTCGGCAACTGGAGCAAACTCAACAGGAGCTGCAGGTTTTACGGCAGTCCTACCGTGCCTTGCAGGTTCTCCAAGAAATAGGCGCTACCTTAGCCCAGAAGCCACTCCCTGAGATCCCAGAAAAGGAGCCTTCTGGAACCTCCAGCTAGCAGCCTCAACTCACCCGCTTGAGCACGAACACACTCCCCTCGCTGCCCCGACCCATCCGTAAGTCTTCATCCAAATAGGTAATGTCCAGCCAGCCTGTTGGCTCGCGGCGGCGAAGGTCGATCTTCACCGCCGGGATCCGCTCTGGAGCCCGTTCAAGCAAATAGAGAAAACTCTCGATCTCGTAGCTCATCAACGCTTGGGAGCCGAGCACAAAGCGCTCGAAAATGACCCTGACCCGGCGTTCCGACTCCGGGTAGAAGCGGGCTGCCACCGCCAAAACTCCCCGTGGCAGCCAACCGGATCCCTGGATCTCCGCCACGTTGAAGACCCGTCCAGCTTTGGCCCGAATGCACTGGTAGATCTCGCCGGTGGTCAGAAAGGGCAACTTGGCCAGCCGCAGCAGGTCTGTGCTGGTGGTAAATAGGGTGAGCCAGTTCCCCTCCAACTTTTCAGGGGCAGAGGTTGGCCTGGGGGTGGGGTTGAGCACTTCCAGGGCAGCAATGTGAGACAAGATTTGGGCTTTCTGGTCAGGGGAAACCTTCCGGCCTCGGTCGGCCACCTCCAGCAGGCGCAACAGGGCCAGTTTTTGCTCAGCCAAAGACCCAGGCATGGGCTTACCGCAGCAGCACGACCCTATTTTAGGAGTTGGTGGCAGCCGAGTAGGGAAAGGGGGATCCCGGCCCTCAGCCAGTCAGCTCTTCCACCCGCCTGAGCTCTGCCACCTGCTCGTACCCCAGGCCTGCCCGCACCAACAGGGGCTCCGGCCCCGTGAGATCGATGACCGTCGAGACCTGGGCCCGATAGGGAGCCTCGTCATCCAGCACCAGATCCACCTGTTTCTCCAACTGTCGCATTTCCTCGGCGGTAAAGATTCCCCCCTCTTCCCAATCCCCAACAGAGTCAAAACCCACCTCCAAAGAGCCAACGGGATCCCCGCCCAGCTTGGCCGAGGTGGAGACGATGGGGTTGCCTAACTCGGCCAACAGCGCCTGACAGATGGCCGAATCGGGCACGCGGATGCCAGTGGTTTTCCGCTTGGGATCCATGACTAGCTTGGGCACCAGCTTGGTGGCCGGCAACAGAAACGTAAACGGGCCTGGGATCAGCCGCCGCATCAGTCGATAGGCGGGATCGCTCACCTGGGCGTACTGGGCAATTTGGGAAAGCGAAGGGCACAAAAAGGTGAGGGGCTTGTCGTTGGAAAGCCGCTTGAGACGCCTTACCCGCTCTACCGCCTGCTTGTGGGTCACATCGCAGCCAATGGCATAGACCGTATCAGTGGGGTAGAGCATGACCGCCCCTTCCCGCAGAGCGGCTGCAATCCGTTGGATGGAGCGGGCCTGGGGATGCTGCGGATGGAGCTTAAAGTACTCGGCCATTCGGGAGAAAAAAGCAAAATCTCAAGATTCGGGGCAGCTAGGGCTTTCCGCCACTTCCACAACCCCTGCAGAACGGGGAGTGGGCGGCACCGGCAGGGATCCCTGCGGCCAGTCCTTCAGTTGTTGCATCAGGGCTTGGATATGCAGACGTGGCAGGTAGGGCCAGTCGCCCGCCTCCTCTAGATCCTGCAGCACCCGATACAAAGCTTGACGGGTGTTGGGCAAAGCCTCCCGAAAGGCACCCTCCAG
The DNA here is from genome assembly GCF_047462355.1 of Synechococcus sp. H55.9. Taxonomy (NCBI): domain Bacteria; kingdom Bacillati; phylum Cyanobacteriota; class Cyanophyceae; order Synechococcales; family Synechococcaceae; genus Synechococcus; species Synechococcus sp. H55.9. The sequence continues at coordinate 2,788 of NZ_JANSJB010000012.1, forward strand.
GATTGCGCGGTGCATCTCCTCCAGCAGCCGCAGGAGCAGCAACAGCTCCACACACGCTCCTGCCCTCGCCTGGGCTGCCTGTTCAACAGCCAACATGATCTGACGCAAATCCGGTGGCAGATCCTCCGCCGAGATATACATAGCCACTTATCTCTGGAGCTTGGCAAGGCATGGGCTCTCCCATTCTAGGATGCTTCCGCCTCAGGACTGGATGGATTTTGCCCCCACGAGATCCAGCTCCGCAGGGGATCCCCGACCCAGGCACTGCCACACCCGCTGCAAGAGCGGATCCAGCCCCTGCCTGGCAATCGCAGAAATGGCCACCACCGAAGTGCCGGCGGCAGCCGATAGCCTCTGGGTGCGCTCGGCAACCTGCTGAGGATCCAGAACGTCGATCTTGTTCAAAACCAAAATTTGCGGCTTATCGATCAACCCGTGGCCGTAGGCGCGCAGCTCCTGCTGAATGGTCTGATAATCTCTGACGGGATCCGCCGCTGTGCCATCCACCAAATGGATCAGCACCCTGGTGCGCTCCACATGGCGCAAAAACTCGTGGCCCAGCCCCACCCCCAAGTGGGCCCCCTCGATCAGCCCCGGAATATCGGCAAACACCACCCCATCTCCGGAAGGATGAGGCACTACCCCCAAATTGGGCTGCAGGGTGGTGAAGGGGTAGTCGGCAATCTTAGGCCGGGCAGAAGAGACCACCGAAATCAGGGTGGACTTGCCCGCATTGGGCAGGCCGACAATGCCTACCTCGGCAATCAACTTCAGCTCCAGGCGCAGGCGCACCCGCTCTCCGGGTTCGCCCTTGGTAAATCGGCGGGGGGCACGATTGTGGTTGCTTAAAAAATGGGCGTTGCCCAGGCCGCCTCTGCCCCCGCGGGCCACCAACACTCGATCCCCCTCACACACTAGATCCCCCAGCAGCTCGCCGGTTTGAGCGTTGAACACCATCGTGCCACAGGGCACCCGCACCAGCCGATCCGCACCACCAGCCCCGCTGCGATGGTTGGGCCCCCCTTTGGCCCCATGTTCTGCCTTGATCACCGGCTGAAAGCGAAAATCCAGCAAGGTCTGCAGGCCGGGATCTGCCACCAGGATCACCGAGCCGCCCCGCCCACCATTGCCACCGGATGGCCCCCCAGCCGGCACATACTTTTCGCGGCGGAAGGCCACGATGCCATCTCCGCCATTTCCCCCTTGCACTTCAATTTCGGCTTGGTCAATAAAGTGCAATCGTTCTTCTCCCAAATCTTCTATGCTCTAGCTTGGCAAGATCGCCGGGAAACTTGCCACAAAAGACGCCCCGCTAAGCTAGGATGGTATTTCCCCAGCCACATCCGCCGCAGGTGGGAAAGTGGGAGAGTAAACATACTCTCATCTGGGGCTTTGCCAAACTCGACTGGCCTTCTACCCATTGATTCCGCGCAACTGATTCTGTTACTGCACCCCTATGAGTCGATTCACCGCTGCCGATGTAGGTTTTACCACTGAAGACTTTGCCGCTCTCCTGGATAAGTATGACTATCACTTTAGCCCCGGTGAAATTGTGGCGGGTACGGTCTTCTCGGTGGAGCCGCGCGGTGCTTTGATCGATATCGGGGCCAAAACGGCTGCCTTTCTGCCGCTCCAGGAGATGTCGATTAGCCGCCTGGAAGATCCACACGAGATGCTGCAGCCCGGAGAAACCCGCGAATTTTTTATCCTCACCGAAGAGAACGAGGAGGGGCAACTGACCCTCTCTATCCGCCGCATCGAGTACATGCGGGCCTGGGAACGGGTACGACAGCTCCAGAAAGAAGATGCCACCGTCCGCTCAACCATTTTTGCCACCAACCGAGGTGGGGCTCTGGTGCGGATCGAAGGGCTGCGGGGCTTTATTCCCGGATCCCACATCAGCACCCGCAAGCCGAAAGAAGAGCTGGTGGGTGAAGAGCTGCCCCTGAAGTTTCTGGAGGTGGACGAAGACCGCAACCGTTTGGTGCTGAGCCATCGCCGCGCCTTGGTGGAGCGGAAGATGAACAAGCTGGAAGTGGGCGAGGTGGTAGTCGGCACGGTGCGAGGCATCAAGCCCTACGGCGCCTTTATCGATATTGGCGGCGTCTCCGGCCTGCTGCACATTTCCGAGATCTCCCACGATCATGTCGACACGCCCCACAGTGTCTTCAACGTCAACGACGAAGTGAAGGTGATGATCATCGATCTGGATGCGGAGCGGGGGCGGATCTCGCTGTCCACCAAGCAACTGGAGCCCAATCCCGGCGACATGATTCGGGATCCCAAGCTGGTGTACGAGAAAGCCGAGGAAATGGCAGCCAAGTACCGCGAGCAAATGCTGGCTGCCAAGCAAGGACAGGCGGAGAAAGCCCCAGCGGAAGTGGCGGAGGAAGAGCTGGAATACGCAGCGACGGCTGTGGAATAAGGTGGTTTCGGGATCAAGGGCTGGTGGGCAACGGTGAAGCTGGATGCTGGGAAGCAAAGCACTGCTTCATTTCCTGTAGCACCTGGGCATCTTGAGAAGCTGTCCTGGCACCCGCTTGGGCAGCCCAGCACTTGAGGCTTTCGATCTGGTCGCGGGCGATGGCGGCCAGGGGTACAGTTTCCCGGATGGACTGCAGGATGTCTTCTTGGGTGAAATCGCGCCGAGCGCCGCTGCCGCCGCCCCCAAAGGCGTTGTACATCGCATCCACGATCGCCTGCTCGATCTCGGCGCCGCTGAAGTCTTGAGCGGCTGCCGCCAGGGCATCCAGGTCGAACTCCCGCAGGCGGCTGGGGCGCAGCCGCTGCAGGTGCACCCGGAAGATCTCCTTGCGCTCGGCTTGGGTGGGCAGGTTGAGGAAAAAGATCTCGTCAAAGCGGCCCTTGCGCAACAGCTCCGGCGGCAGCAGGGGCACGTTGTTGGCGGTGGCCACGATGAAGACCGGGCTGGTTTTCTCCTGCATCCAGGTAATCAGGCTGCCAAACACCCGGCGGCTGGTGCCCGAATCCCCGTCGGCGCTGCTGGTGATGTTGCCAAAGGCCTTGTCAATTTCGTCGATCCAGAGCACACAGGGGGCCATGGCTTCTGACAGTTGGATCATCTGCCGCACGCGGCTTTCTGATTCCCCCACAATGCCGGCAAAGAGCCGCCCGGCATCCAATCTCAGCAGGGGCAGCCGCCACTCGTTGGCGATGGTTTTGGCGGAGAGGGACTTGCCGGTGCCCTGGATCCCCACCAGCAGCACGCCCTTGGGGTTGGGCAGGCCGTAGCGCCGCGCCTCTTCGGTAAAGGCTTCCTGGCGCACCCGCACCCAGGCCTTGAGGTTGTCCAGCCCGCCCACGCTTTTCAGGGTCTCGCGGGCGGTGAAAAACTCCAGGATGCCCGTCTGGCGGATGGCCTGTTTTTTCTCCTCCAACACCAGGTCGATGTCGGCCTCGTTCACCTCCTGCTTGGCGGCCAAGGCGCGGGCCAAGACGCGGCGGATGCGCTCCCGGCTCAGCCCCTGACAGGCTTTGACCAGTTGCTCGCGGGCCAGGGGGCTGAGCTTGAGTTTTTCCGGGGCCACGTAGAGCTGGATGAGGCGGCTGATCTCTTCGCTGTTGGGCAGAGGAATATCGACGACGGTGATCTCCTCGGCCAGGTCGCTGGGCACTTCCAGGGTGTGGCTGAGCAGGATCAGCATTTTGCGGGTGCGCTTGAGCTCGCGGCTGAGGTTCTTCAGCTCCCGCAGGATGGGGGCATTTTTGTCGCTGCTGGCGTTGCGCAGCACAAAGTGCAGATCCCGCAGCACAAACAGGGTGTCTTCCTGGGGGGCCGAGCGCCACACCCGCCCTAGAGCGGCCATGATGGAGCCGCGGTCTTCGCCGGTATCTTGCCAGCCCCGCACCACGTCCCAGAACAGCAGCCGCCGCGGCGGATCGGTTCTCTTGGCTACTTGCACGAGCACGGCGTCCGCCGGCTCCTCTTCGGGGGAAACCAGGTAGAGCAGGGGGTAGCGGGCCCGGATCATCAAGTCCAGCTCCCGCACCAGCTCCCCTTGCACTTCGGTGGCAATCCCGCTCAAGCCGGGATCCCCGCTGCTTTGCCGATTGCGATCGGGGAGCTCTTTGAGATCTTTTGCGGCCTCTGCCATCGGGAGTTAGAAGGGTCTTGAGAAGATTCGGGGTCTATCTTCAGGATAGAGCAGGGATCCCTTGCAGTTCGGCCAACATGGCGCGGGCGGTCTGGGTGGGATCCGCCGCTTCCATCAGGGCCCGCACCACGGCTACGCGGCTGGCGCCTGCCTGGCGCACCTCGGCCAGGTTGTGGAGATCGATGCCGCCGATGGCAAACCAGGGCAGATGGGCCTTTTCGGCGGCCAGGCGCACGTACTCCAGGCCGGCAGGGGGTTTTTCCGCTTTGGTGGGAGTGGCATAGACGGGGCCGACGCCGATATAGTCCACGCCGCTATTGAGGGCTTGGGCCAGCTCTTCAGCGTTGGTGGTCGACAGGCCAATCAGCCGCTGCGCTCCCAGCAGTTGCCGGGCTTGGGCAACCGGCAGATCCGTCTGCCCCAGATGTACCCCATCCGCTTGGCTGACCAAAGCCAAGTCCACCCGGTCGTTGACGATCATCAACGCCTGATAGCGGTCGCACAGTTGCCGCAACTGCCTGAGATCCCAGAGCATCTCTCTGTCGGGAAGGTTTTTGCGGCGGTACTGCACCAGTGTTACCCCCCCGCGTAGGGACTTTTCCACCACTTCCAGCCAGTGGGGCACCGGGCTGGTAACCAAATAAAGATGGGCTGCCAGGAGACGCTGCCGCAGGGATCCCCCCAGCAGCTCACTTTCCAGAACATAGAGCCGATAGCGCATGTCTTTGGCCAGCTTGGCCAGGCCGGGCGCTACCCAATGACTGGACTCGGCCAACTTGCCGTATTCTTCCAGCACCCGCAGCGCTTCTTGCACACGGCTGCAATTGGCCTGCAACAGGTGGCCGAGATCCCGCCGTTGCTCCTCTTGCGGGTGGGAGATCTGGGTGCCTGGGTCGGCAGGGGTATCGCGGGCCAGCCGCAGCGGGTCGCTGTGCCAGCGGGCCAGGGCTTGGCGCATGGCCTTGCATTCCGCAGAGAGCTTTTCCTCTTCCAGGCCGAAACGAAACCACTCCTCCAGCACCCGTAGCCCTTCGCGAGCGCGGTCGAGGTTGGCATCCAGAATACGGGCGACGGCCTGCGGTTTCATGTTCCCTGCACGCGGGAAGAAGAGGGAAGTTTAAGAGAATCTTGATCTCTACTGTAAATCGGAATGGTTTTTCCGCAGCTGTTCTTGGCTTTCGGCAGAAAGGGGTTGATGCCACAAGGCGTTGAGAAAAGCTTGCTGCAGCGTGTGGCCCCAGGCAAACTCCCGCGGGCCGGCCCCTTCCGGCAGGTAGGCCCAAGCGTAGCACTCACAGGCGGGAAAATAACGGATCTCCCACCAAGTTCCGCCTACGGGCACATCTTTCACTGCCCGTAAGAAAGGGCCACGATGGCGGGTGAGGCGCTCTTCTACGAAATAGGGGCCTTCGAGCTGGAGGGCCTCTACTGCCGCAATGAACTCGGCTCGTTGTCGCTCATTTCGCATCATCTCCCGGCTTCCCCTCTCGGATTGGCTCTATTGTAGGAGGAGATTTCTGGAGGATCCCGCTTGATTCAGCCCAGACCGGGAACCCAATTGCGCCTGGCGCCGCCGGTGCTGTGTCTGAGCAATGGACACGGGGAAGATGAGGTGGGCAGCCGCCTTGCCCTGGCCCTGATCCAACTGGGGATCCCGGTGCAAGCCCTGCCAATTGTGGGAGAAGGGACAGCCTACCAACGCCAAGGGATCCCCCTTCTGCCCGTTGCTCAAGTGATGCCGTCGGGGGGGTTTATCTATCAAGATTGGCGGCAGTTGTGGCGGGATCTGCGGGCCGGCCTGTTGGGGCTGACGGGGCGGCAACTGGCTCTGGTGCGGCGGGCGGCGGCTCAGATGAAGCTGGTGCTGGCGGTGGGAGACATTGTGCCCCTGGCGATGGCCTGGTGGAGCGGGATCCCCTATGTTTTCGTGGGCACGGCCAAGTCGGATTATTACTGGCGGGACGAACGGGGGCCGTACCGCCGCGCTTGGATGGGGCAGCCGGTTTCCGATTACCTGCCCTGGGAACGCTGGCTGATGGCCCACCGGCGCTGCCTGGGTTCTTTTTTGCGGGATGAGCTGACGGCAACCGCTTTGCAAAAACGGGGCCTGAGGGCCTTCTACCTGGGCAACCCGATGATGGACGGCCTGGAGCCGCGCGGGGCATTACCTTTAGATCCGCACCGACCGGCCTTGCTGCTCTTGCCGGGATCCCGTCCGCCGGAAGCCTACCGCAACTGGGCCCTGATGATGCAGGTGGTGGAGCGGATCCCAAGGGAGGTTCAAGTTTATGCTGCCCTCAGCCCCAACCTGGAACCAGACCAGCTTCAGGCTCGGATCCCACCTCAGCGCAGCGATGTACTTCTGGTTTGGGGGAACTTCGGCGCCTGTGCCCACCGGGCCACGGTGGTGCTGGCCATGGCGGGAACGGCCACCGAGCAATGTGTGGGCTTGGGAAAGCCGGTGGTCACTTTGCCGGGCGGGGGGCCACAGTTTACGCTCCGCTTTGCCGAAGCCCAAACCCGTCTGCTGGGATCCGCCGTCCACTTGACCTCGGTGGAGCAGGCCCCCGCTGTGGTTAGCCGGATTCTGGAGCGTCTGGCCGTCGATCCCAACTACACGGCTGAGTTGCAGGCCCACGGACGCCGCCGCATGGGATCTCCAGGCGCTGCCCGGCGGATTGCCGCCCAGGTTCGAGATTGGCTCAAGCCACCCGACCCGGTTTTGGAACCGTCCGAGCCGGGTATATAGTGATCTCAAATCCTTAACCAGAGAACGAGTTAAAAATCCTGACTGATCTCCGTTGGTTTTCTGTTCGTTGTCATTGTTCAATTTATTGGGTAATGTCAAACCTTTTGGGGTTGGAGAGCAGTTGGTGGATCCCTTGCTACGGGTGGGCGGGAACGGCGCTGGCTCTCCCTTGGGCCAGTGGCTGGATCAAGCGCAGTGGCCCGCGCCCGGCAGCTTACCTCAATATCCTACTGACCTTTGTGGCCCTTGCTCATGGCCTTTGGCTGTTGCGGCAGGTTTGGGGTCGGGATCCCCAGATCCTGAACTACCTCTGGTTTCGGGTGGCCGATCTGGATTTGACCCTGTCTTTGGAGGTTTCGTCTCTGACGCTGGGAACCGTTGTCTGGTTCAGCGGCTTGAGCCTGCTGGCCCAGATCTATGCCTTGGGGTATTTGGATAAGGACTGGGGCCTGGGTCGCTTTGCCGCCCTGATGGGCTTTTTCGAGGGCGGGATGACGGGGATCGCCCTCAGCGATTCCCTGTTTTTCAGCTACGCGCTGCTGGAGATGCTGACGCTTTCCACCTATCTGTTGGTGGGCTTCTGGTACGCCCAGCCGCTGGTGGTCACTGCAGCGCGGGATGCTTTTCTCACCAAACGGGTGGGAGACCTGTTGCTGTTGATGGGGGTGGTGGCGGTCTCCAATTTCTCCGGCTCTTTGACCTTTTCCGGCCTGCGGGATTGGGCGGCTACGACCAGCTTGGATCCGACTTGGGCGGCCTTGATGGGGTTGGCTTTGATTGCAGGGCCGCTGGGCAAGTGCGCCCAGTTCCCGCTACACCTGTGGCTGGATGAGGCCATGGAGGGGCCCAACCCGGCTTCGATCCTGCGCAACTCGGCGGTGGTAGCCTGCGGCGCTTTTGTCTTGATCAAGCTGCAGCCCCTTTTGGCTCTCTCTCCCCTCACCGATGGGGTGCTGGTGGCCATCGGCACGATTACGGCTATAGGGGGATCCCTAGTGGCCTTGGCGCAAATCGACCTTAAGCGCACCTTCTCCTACTCCACCAGTGCCTACCTAGGCTTGGTGTTTGTGGCGGTGGGGACGGGGCAGCCGGATTTGGCCCTGGAGCTGCTGCTCATGCACGGCCTGGCCAAGGCGCTGCTGTTTATGGGGGTGGGATCCCTCATCTACACCACTGCTACCCAGGATCTGACGGAGCTGGGGGGCCTAGGGAGCCGCATGCCGGCTACCCTGGCCGCCTTTGCCGTGGGATCCCTGGGGATGGTGGCCCCACTGGGGTGCTTTTGGACTCTCATTCGCCTGGCGCTGGTGTACAGCGAGCCGGCCCTGATGGGGGTGTTGCTGCTGGTTAACGGGCTGACGGCTTTGAATCTGGCGCGGGTGTTTGGTCTGGTCTTTTTGGGATCCCCGCAGCCCAAGACGCGCCGCGCGCCTGAGGTGGGCTGGCTGATGGCCCTGCCCATGGTTATCCTGACGGTGCAGAACTTGCTCATGCCCTGGCTCTTCTGGCGCTGGGGGCTTTATCCCGCTTGGATCCCGGAGCTGCAGCAGATGGCTGTCTTGCTGGGGGCCGCAGGGTTGCTGGGAGCCAGTGTTGGTGCCTGGCTGTACTGGGGAGGCCGGCGGCGGCTGCGCCTGCCCTGGCCGGAGCTGCAGGATCTCTTGGCCCAGGATTTCTACACCGGGCAGCTCTACCAGGCGCTGCTGGTGCAGCCGGTCAGCGCCCTCTCCCGCGGACTGGAATGGCTGGATCGCAACGGGGTGGATGGCCTGGTGAACGGGGTGAGCCTGGCTTTTTGGTTTAGCGGCGAAGCCCTCAAGTACACCCTGTCGGGGCGGATGCAGCTCTACGTGCTGCTCATTGTCATTGGGGTCGTGGTGGTTACCGCTTGGCTGCTGCGTTCGCCCCATTTGGGATTGGCCTATTGAGTGGGAGGAAGCGATGCTCAGCCTTTTGGTCGGGATCCCGTTGTTGGGCAGCATCTTGGTGGGGCTGATCCCCGAGCGAGCGGGGAAGGGCCTGCACCGGACTTTGGCTTTGGGGTTTGGCCTGGCTCTGTTGGGGCTGAGCTTGGGATTGCTGCTGCTTTTGGATCCTCAAGAGCAAGGGATCCAGATGGCCGAACGAGTGGCCTGGATCCCGCAGTTGGGCTTGGTTTATGAGCTGGGGGTGGACGGGATCTCCCTGCCGCTAGTGGTGATGACTGGCTTGCTGGTGTTGATTGCCCTTTGGGCCAGCGGCCAGGTGGAGCGGCCTCGCCTCTACTACAGCTTGGTGTTGCTGCTGGCAACCGCCATTGCGGGGGCTTTTCTGGCCCAGAACTTGCTGCTATTCTTCCTGTTCTACGAAGTTGAGCTGATCCCGCTTTATCTGCTGATTGCCATCTGGGGCGGGCCGCGGCGCACCTATGCTGCCACCAAGTTTTTGGTCTACACCGCTGTCTCTGGTATTCTGCTGCTGATTGGCTTTTTCGGCCTCAGTTGGCTGAGCGAGGTTCACAGCTTTAGTTACACCGTTCTGCAGGCCCACCCCTTGCCCCTGCTGCAGCAGCTTTTGTTGCTTATTCCCATCCTGCTGGGGCTGGCCATCAAGATCCCCTTGGTGCCCTTCCACACCTGGCTGCCGGATGCCCACGTGGAGGCTTCCACCCCCATTTCGGTGCTCTTGGCGGGGCTCTTGCTCAAGTTGGGCACCTATGGCCTGGTGCGTTTTGGCCTCCAGCTTTTGCCGGCTGCCTGGGAGCAAGCCGGGCCCTGGCTGGCCAGTTGGGCGGTGGCCAATGTGCTGTATGGATCCCTGAACGCCTTGGTGCAGCAAGATATGAAAAAGCTGGTGGCCTACAGCTCCATTGCCCATATGGGCTACATTCTCCTGGCCACGGCGGCGGCCACCCCCCTCTCCTTGGTGGGATCCCTATTCCAGATGGTGAGCCACGGCCTGATTTCCTCGCTGCTGTTTCTGCTGGTGGGTGCCGTCTACGCCAATACCGGCACGCGGGATCTCAGGTTGCTGCGGGGATTGCTCAACCCGGAGCGGGGCTTGCCGCTTATTGGCAGCTTGACGGTGTTGGGGGTGATGGCCAGCGGCGGCACGCCCGGCCTGGTGGGCTTTATTGCCGAGTTCACCCTCTTTCGGGGCAGCTTTCCCGTCTTCCCCCTGCAGACGCTGCTGTGCATGGTGGGGACAGGATTGACGGCGGCCTACTTTCTGCTAATGGTGAACCGTGTCTTTTTCGGGCGCCTCTCGGAGGTGGCCATTGCCATGCAACGACATGCCGCCGGAGAACGCCTGCCTGCTGTAGTTCTAGCAGTGCTGGTGGTGTGGCTCGGCCTCCAGCCTGCCTGGGCAACCCATTGGGTGGAGTCCACCGCCGCTCACTGGGCCAGGCCGGTGGTCCTCAATCTTGCTGAAGCAGGCAGGCCGATCACTGCTTTCGGGCCTGGGTCATCTTCGTTGTGACGATTTGGTGAGAT
>NZ_JANSJB010000012.1:13224-22029 GCF_047462355.1 Synechococcus sp. H55.9
CTCAATCTTGCTGAAGCAGGCAGGCCGATCACTGCTTTCGGGCCTGGGTCATCTTCGTTGTGACGATTTGGTGAGATCAACTGGGTTTTTGTTGTTGTCTCAACTGCTGCTTCTCCCATGACTGCTACCCTGGTTCCCGCTCCTTCCTGTTTCTTTCTGGCCGGCTTAGATCCTCTAGAGCAATGGCGACTGGCTCCTATTGTCCAACGCCTAGAGGCAGGGGGAGCCCTTGTGCCGGATTCCCCCAGCAACCGGCTGGAGGTGATCGGCATCCTCCACAGCTACGGCCGGGTGCTGGATGCCTACTCCCAGAATTTAATCTTCATTGCCGACCACCAATTTTTGGAGCTGTTCCCCGCTTTTAAGTACTTTAACGGCGAAATTACGCCGGGCAAATGGCTGCGCTACCTCTGGCACGATCGCATCAACTACGAGTTTGCCGAATACTGCATGAAAGCCATGCTCTGGCATGGGGGAGGCGGTCTGGATCGCTATCTGGATACTCCCGAATTTGTCGAGCGAGCCAAGGTGGCCATTCGGGCCAAGTTCCGCTTCAACCCCCTTCTGCAGGGCCTTAACTTCCTCTGCCCCGACTTTGCGCTGGAACAGGTGCGCATGCTGGCCATGTACAGCGGCCTGGGCCAGTTTTGGCGGGTGATGAGCGATCTCTTCCTGACCCTGGCCAAGCGCCACGAGAGCGAACCCCAGCTCACCCTTGCCGACGTGGTGGCCCACATCCAGCAGGGGTTGGTGGCAGCCGCCAACAAGCCCATCACCTACGCTCCCTGCATCTGGGGCCACCGCTACGAGATCATCCCCCTGTCGGCGGGGCTGACCTTCTTGCCCGACACGGCCCTGCCCTACGTGGAAGCCGTGTTTTTCCGCTCTTTCCCCTTCATGGGCACAGTCTCCTACAACGCCCAGGCGCACCAGATCCCAGTCGAGCAGGCGGACTTCGCCTATGGAGCCCTCTATGCCGATCCGCTGCCGGTGGGGAGTGCCGGGATCCCACCCACTCTCTTGATGCAGGATATGATGCGCCACCTGCCTGAGTCTTTGCGGGAGCACTACCGCCGCCAGCCGCGCGGGGAAGATGACCTCAGGGTGAAAATCTGCCTCAGCTTCCAAAAGGCCATGTTCTGCGTTACCACTGCCGCCCTGCGGGCCCTTGCCCCCTTTCCTCTGGAAACCCAGGATCCAGAGCAGCAGTCGGCTAACCGCGAGTTCCTTGCCCCTTGGCTGCAACGCCTGCTGGGATCCCGTCTGTTAAGTGTGCAAGACTAATGTTGGTTCTGTCGTTTTTCCAGGGACGCTTGGAGCGATATCTGGCTCGCCAGAAGAGCAGGGGCTGCTTTGTAACATCCTACGTCTGTAGCTCCCGCGCAGCGGTGGCTAGGGGATCCCATTTTCGGATACAATGTCTTGTCTGATTGAGGAGTAGGGTGGCGTAGCCAAGTGGTAAGGCAGAGGTCTGCAAAACCTCTATGCGCCAGTTCGAATCTGGCCGCCACCTCTTAAACCTGACCTCCCTGGCGGGACACGCATGAAAGACAAGTTGATGTTGATGATCCCCGGCCCCACTCCCGTTCCCGAGAGTGCGCTGCTGGCCATGGCGCGGGGGCCTATCGAGCACCGCAGCAAAGAGTTCACCGCCATCCTGGAAGAGGTGACGGAGGGGCTGCGTTGGCTGCACCAGACTACTTCCGATGTGTTTGTCTTTGCCTCCAGCGGCACCGGGGCCATGGAAGCCGGGATCCTCAACACCCTCAGCCCAGGGGAACGGGTTTTGGTGGGGGTCAACGGCAAGTTTGGCGAGCGCTGGGCCGAGATGTCGGAGCAATTTGGCCTGCAGTGCGAGCGGATAGAAACCCCCTGGGGCGTGCCCTATCCCGTCGAGGTCTTCCAAGAAAAGCTGGCCGCCGACCGGGAGAAGACCATCAAGGCGGTCATTCTCACCCATTCGGAAACCTCTAGCGGCGTGGCCAACGACGTGCAGGCCATTGCGGCTGCCGCCCGCGAGCATGGGGAAGCGCTGGTAATTGTGGATGCGGTCACCAGTTTGGGGGCGATGCCAGTGCCCATGGACGAGTGGGGCTTGGATGTGGTGGCCTCTGGATCCCAGAAGGGCTACATGATCCCGCCGGGGCTGGGGTTTGTGGCCGTCAGCCCGCGGGCCATGGCTGCTGCCGAGCGCTCTCGCTTTCCCAAGTACTACTGGAGCTTCAAGCTGGCCCAAAAAGCCCTGCGCCAGGGCACCACTCCCTTTACCCCGGCAGTAAATCTGTTTTACGCCTTGCAAGTTACCCTGCGCTTGATGCGGGCGGAAGGGTTGGAGGCCATCTACCGCCGCCACGACCGCTTGGCCCAGGCCACCCGCGCCGGTGTCAAGGCGCTGGGGCTGAAGCTTTTGGTCAACCCAGAGTCGGCGGCCAGCCCCTCGGTAACAGCCGTGCTGGCTCCCGAAGGGATCAACGCCGACACTATCCGCAGCACCCTGAAGAAGCATTTCGACATTGCCCTTGCCGCCGGCCAAGACCACCTCAAGGGCAAGATCTTTCGCATCGGCCACCTGGGCTTTGTGAGCGACCGAGACATTCTCACCACGCTGGCTGCTCTCGAGTCAACCCTGCACACACTGGGCTACAGCGACTTCTCTCCTGGAGCAGCCCTCAAGGCTGCTGAAGAGATCTTGACCAACCCTTAGGGATCCCTGGCCACTACTGTAGTTCTCCACACCTGGCACCCCTCCTGCACCCCGGCTAGAATGGGTGGACATCCTTAACAAAACATAAAACTTCGGAGCTTAGCTTCTCTGGAGCAGCGCCTGTTGGGGAGGCAAGGGTAGCCATGCTGGTTGGTTTGCAATGGGATCCCTGTAGAGTGGCTTCTGCGGTGGAGCTGCGGCGGGTGCTGCAAGGGATCGGCCCTCTTTCTTGTCCCTTGCAGTACAACTTTCATCTGCACACCTGCTGCTCCGATGGGCGCATGGATCCGGCAGACTTGGCAGAGCAGGCGCGCCGGCACGGCCTCAAGGGCCTGGCCATCACCGATCACCACACCCTGAAGGGCTACGAACAGGCCCGCGCCCACCTGGATCGCGCCGAGGATCCCATTCTGTGGCCGGGGATCGAGATTACAGCCAACCTGCTGGGCTGCGAGGTGCATATTCTCGGCTACGGGTTTGATCCTGCCGACCCTGTTTTGGATCCCTTTATCCAGGGGGAGCAGGTGCCCGGCCTGGCCGCTGCTGAGGCCATTGGGGCTATTCAAGCGGCTGGGGGCCTGGCAGTGCTGGCCCATCCTTTTCGCTACGGGTTGCCTGCGGAAGAGCTGGTTCCGGCAGCCGTGGAGTTGGGCCTAGATGGCCTTGAGGTCTACTACGCCTACAAAAACCCCGAAATTTGGGCTCCTAGCCCAGAAGAGACGGCGATCGGGGAAAAGCTGGCCGAGACCTATGGACTTTTGAAAACCTGCGGCACCGACTCCCACGGCCCCAGCATCCTCAGGCGAATCTAGCTAGGCTATCCCTGATGAGAAACCCTCTAGAGACGGGGATAGAGCAACTGGCCCAGGCGGCGCAACTGCTCGGCCGTGCCCATACACAGCAATAGATCCCCCGGCTGCAGCAGGGTGTCTCCACTGGGGCCACCGATTAGCTGGCCATCTGCCCGCCGAATCGCCACCACCAAAGCGCCAGAGCGGGTTCGCAAATTGGCTTTCCCCAAGGTTTGGCCGACATAGGGGCATTCTTGGGCCGCCAGTTCGTACTCCTCCAGGTAAAAAGTGCGATCCCGGCCCGACAGGATCCCATCGACAAAGTCCACCACGCGGGGGCGCAAGGCAGCCGCCGCCATCCGCTTGCCGCCTGTGATATAGGGAGAAATGGCGTGGGCAACGCCCGCTCGCTGCAGCTTTTGCAAAGCCTCTTCCGTGTTGGCGCGGGCAATGGTGCGGATGCGAGGGTTCAAGGTGCGGGCCGACAGCACCACATAGAGGTTTTCGGCATCGCTGGAGAGGGCGGCGATCAACCCCTCGGCCTGCTGCACCCGCGCCGCCAACAAGGTGGCATCCAGGGTGCTGTCCCCATGAAGAGCGATATATCCCAGCTCTTGCGCCACCTGAATTGCCTCGGCAGATTGATCGATCACCAAAAACGGCACTCCCTCTGCCTGAAACTCTTGCGCCACCTGCCGCCCAATGCGTCCAAAACCGCAAACGATGTAGTGGTTGTTCAGCGCTTCCATCTGTTTCTTCCACTTCCGCTGCCGGATCCCTTCCTGAAAATGCCCTTGGATGAGGGCCTCCGTAAAGCGATTCACCATGAACCCAATGCTCAGAACCCCCATCAGGATCAAGGCCACCGTGAACAAACGCCCCCGCTCCCCCAGCGGCCTCACCTCCATGAAGCCCACCGAGGTCAAGGTGATAACGGTCATGTAAAAAGCTTCCACCCAAGGCCACTGCTCCACCCCGTGGTACCAGAGGGTGCCGATCAGGACAACGCCCAGCAGCGCCCCCACACCCAATCCCAGATCGCGACGGATGCCGGGATCCCCTTTGGCAGCCCGAAAGATACGAGAGGAAGCCATAGAGCCTAGCCAGATCTGGCCAAGGAAGAGGAAGCAGAAACTAAAATGGGAAGAAAGTCAGTTGCTGACTCGGTAGCGAGTGGAGTGCCGATGCCTGAGTACATCAAG
Source organism: Synechococcus sp. H55.9 (assembly GCF_047462355.1). Classification (NCBI taxonomy): domain Bacteria; kingdom Bacillati; phylum Cyanobacteriota; class Cyanophyceae; order Synechococcales; family Synechococcaceae; genus Synechococcus; species Synechococcus sp. H55.9. The sequence continues at coordinate 17,922 of NZ_JANSJB010000012.1, forward strand.
GTGGAATATCGGATCGACAAAAACGGACAGGTTACCGAGACCGTACTGAACGGATCTGGCTCCAGTTGTACTCTAGCCACGGCAGAGCTAGAAGCAGCCCTTGGAACTGTGCAAGAACGAAAGCTGTTGCCGGAGTTTCATCAGCCAGCAGAAGCCGAGATAGAATCGCAAGTCTCTTTACCGCAAACCTGCTGACTCCGTCTCCTTGCCCCCAGTTTTCCCCTATCTACCTGCCTACTTTCGCTTCTTGCCCCCCCTGCCAGCAGCGCCGCTGGACCGCGCCGCCCCAACTGCCGACTGAAACAGCCAAACCGCCAACGGAGCAGCAACAACCAAGATGATACTGGTGGGGCCGACGCCAAAATCCGGCTCGCCAGAAGCCAGCTCGAAAATCGAGCCAACAGCAGCAATGGCGCTGAGGCAGGAAACGGCCAAGAGCAGGTAACCTTTAACGCTGGTGGTCATACAGAACTCGTTTGTGGACTATTTTTGTGGACTGTAGCTGCGCAGCAGCAAGGCAAGCCGGTCGAATGCGTGTCCATTCGCCAAAAAGCCCTCCCACTCCTGAGAGGGCTGTCTTTACATGCTAAAAGCAGGGATCCCTGGCCAGCAAGGCCAAATCAAAATGCGGATCCCTGAGGCTTCTGGGGGCTAGGGTGCCGATCTAGCCGTTTACGATGATCTTGCCGACCATTCCGGCCCCACGGTGGGGCGTGCAGTAGTAGGTGTACTCACCCGGAGGGACATCCACAAAGGCCGATTCTACTGCTTGGTTGGGAGCGGTGAGCAGGGCTTTGTGGGAGAGCTTGGCCGCCAAAGCGGCATCCCCACCGGGCACCTTGTCAAAGACGACGTTGTGGGGATAGACCTTGTTGTTCACCCACCGAACGGTATCCCCTTGGTTGATGGTCAGAGAGGGCGGATCGTAGACCAACTGGGCTTTGTCGGATCCCATCTTGACGGTGTAGGTTTCGGCAGCCGCAGGGCTGGACAAGAACGCTACAGCCACCACCCCAACCACAAGGCTGAGCAGGATGAGCTGCAAACGCTTCACCAGGTTGAAAACTAGAAACATGGATTCCTCTCAAAACGTGACAGCAGTTATCCCAAACTCTGCAGTTTAGTTGCCACTTTCCAAGTTTTGACGTACCTACCCCAACTCTAGCTTGCTTCCGCAAGCGATAGCCGGAGGACTCTTGGAGCTTCAGCGACCGTCGCTGGCAAGCTAGCCCTACACGATCTCCACATCTATCTTGGAGTCGGGCGTTCGGCTTTGCTGGCGCGCGGCGCTTTGCCCCACCGCGACTTTGGGTTGGAAAGCTGGAAACTTAGCTTTTGTTTCCAACTTTAGTTTGGCACAAAGCCGCTATGAACGGTGGGGTTTTAGACCCAGGTTCTTTGATAACTAGGCTCATCGCAAAGTAGAGCATGCCCAACCGGGGGGCAGCAACGTTACCTCCTTGACAGGGAGCGGCAGCAGACCGAACCCGTGAACAGCACAACCCTTCCACAGGTGGATGCCGCGTTGGGTCAGTTGCTTTCCCCGCCGGCGTGGGTTGGGTGCAGGTTCAACAAACGGTTGTTGGGCCGGGGACATCGTGGCCCTGGCTGGTACGGGCGGCGGCTCAAATGGTGGGATTGGGCGGGTTGGGAAGTGCCCCAAGATCTGGGGAAGGGAAACTCCAGATCCCATCTTTAGGCCCCGCAAAGAGCAAGTTTTCCAGGTTGCGCTCACGCCTACTCGAAAACCCTTGGAGATAGAGATTCTTTCTCCGTGGGATCCCTGAAAGCCCAAGGCTACTTTGCTCGATGCAATCAGTGGGGCTGCCGATGCAAAAGAAGGCCAGACCGTCATAGCCTTAAAGAGCAGGTTGTTGAATACTGCTGGTTATATCCCTTCGATATTCTTTGCTGGCCCTCTTAAGATCATCTGAAAGCAGTCGGTTACTGAGTCCTCACCCAATCGCGAGCTTGTTGAGATGAATGTACAGCGTTCACCCATAGTTAGCTCAGCCAAGAGCCACCTTATAAAAAGCCTAGAATCGACCGAGCAGCGGCTTAACATTCAAATCTTGGCTCGCTGTATCGGCACTGCCTTGAACCTGGGCGCTCCCCTTAGGGTTGAGGTGCACTACACTCCACAAGCACATGAATAAGCTCTGAATAAGTTTTGCTCAACCCAGTTGTTTCTCTGCTTTGTTGGCTTGCTGAGGGTGGCTTGGCGAGGAAACTCAAACTGCTCGGAGTGGCCACTTGGCCGAGAAAACCGTCTGCCCAGGCAAGCATAACGCTCTAAGTTAGCTTAACATCAATGAAGTAGACAGGCTAAAACCCCTCTGCTTCAGCGAGGGGATACAGCCAACCCAAGGGGCTTTAGCCCCTAGCAAGGTCGAATTAGCAACAATGCTTGGACTAGATCCAAGCATTGTTGGTAGGGGGCTTTTGACTGCTCCCACCCACCTTAATCCGTGGGTGACAGCTCAAAGGGCAAGCAAAGCGATGTGGCTTCAGCCTGTTGCCTAGCGCCCTTTGGGAATCCTCTCTCTTTCAAGGAGGGGAGAAGTCAAGACTGGGCTTGGCCTTACCCGGCCAACTCAGTGCCCAGGGATCCGGATCAACTTCCTTCGCGTTGCAGGCAAAACAACCATGGTAGGCATCTTCAAGCGCTTGTTTGGCTCTCGTGGCCAAGCAGATTCCCCACCCTCAACGAAAACTGTTGCCAAGCCAACCCCCAAGAAAGAGAAGAACGACAATACCTTTTTTCTCGATCCAGACGAGGCCAAAACCCTTGGCAACATCGAGTACATGCGCACCCCCAGGATTGTGAAGCACACCTTCCAGGATTTCGGCAGCAAGGAGAAGGTGGAGGTGGTGGAGCAGGTCTCCTCTCTTGGCAAAGTTAAGCTGTCTACAGAGCCAGCCAAAACTCCTGAAGCCGCTTCTGAGCAGGGATCCGCGACTTCGAGCAGCAGCGAAGCCGGCCCGCGGCGCCAGGGCGGATCAGACATGGATCTGTTCCGCAACATGGCCCGCAGCCTGAAACGAAAATAGGCGAATTCAGATTGATCCCGGTCAAAGCCAATTTGCGGCAGCGACAGGCGTGATACAACTGCTATCGAATCCACACTGAACTGGAGAAGGAGCAATGGCGATTAAGCGAGGCACCCTGGTGCGGGCCATCCGCGAGAAACTGGAGGGCAGCCTAGAAGCCCAGGCAAGCGATTCTTTGATCCCCAACTACGTTTTCGAGACCGCCGGAGAAGTGGTGGATATCAAAGATGACTACCTGCAGATTAAGTTTGGGTCTGTTCCCACTCCTACCATTTGGCTGCGGGCGGATCAGGTTCAGGAGATTGCAGGTTGAATAGAAGCAGGGAATGCTCCACACCCTGTAATGGGGTGAAGAGGGTTCAATGGCACTTTTGGCTGCTCCTACCCGTGAGCAACTTTTGCAGCGCAGGCGACTTTTGCGTCGGCAGCGGCGCAGCCAATTCTGGCAGGGATCCTGGCGCTTGACCAGTTCGATGGCCGTCTTGACGCTGCTGGTGCTGGGCCTGCGGCAGCCCTACTGGCAAATTCGTCGTCCGGAACAAATTCAGGTCGAAGGTGCCCACTGGGTCGATTCCACCTGGATCCGGGCGCAATTGCCCCTGCGGTATCCCCTCAACATTTGGCAGGTGCAGCCGGCTGTTTTGGAGAGAGCCCTGCTGGGATCCCCGGCCCGGCCTTCTCCCATCGAAAGCGTCCAGGTGCGGCGGCGGCTGCTGCCGGTGGGGGTGATCGTCCAAGTGCGGGAACGGCAACCGGTTGCACGCGCGCGATGGGGCGACCGGATGGGCTGGGTGGATCGGCAGGGCAACTGGCTGCCTCCCGATCCGTTTCGGCCCCCTGGCCCCAGCGGATCTCACTCTTCTTGGCCGGAGCTGGAGTTGCTGGGGTGGGAGAACCAGGCCCCAGAGCAATGGGCGCGGTTGCTCCAGGCCCTGCAGCAGTCGGAAATTGAGATCCAGGCAGTGGATTGGCAGTCTGGAGAGGGGATTACCCTCCATACCGAGCTGGGCAAGGTCTACCTGGGGCCGATTTCCGACCGCTTGCCTTTGCAAATTCA
>NZ_JANSJB010000012.1:22129-38263 GCF_047462355.1 Synechococcus sp. H55.9
GATCTGCGCCGCTACTGCGAGTGTACACCCGACGACATTCTCCAGATCGACCTGACCAGCCCCAGCGTGCCCACCCTGCAGCTCACCCCTGCCGCCACCCAGGAGCGCTGGAAACACCTGCAGAGGCCCTAGCCTTGCCATGAACCCGGTGCCGGCGGTGGAGGTCAACCAATTGTGGATAGCTTATCCCGGCCATCCGCCGGTGCTGCAAGGGCTGGATCTGCGGGTCGAGGTTGGGCAGCATCTGGGGGTGATCGGCCCCAATGGCGCCGGCAAAACCACTCTGTTCCTCACCCTCTGTGGCCTGTTGCCCCTCTGCTCTGGCCAGGTGAGCTTGTTTGGCCAGCCGCTGCAGCCCGGCCAGTTTCGCCCCGAGGTGGGCTTGGTGTTTCAAGATCCCAATGACCAATTGTTTGCCCCATCGGTGGCCGAAGATGTGGCCTTTGGGCCGCGCAACCTGGGACGTTCTGAGGCGGAGATCGCGACTGCAGTTGAGGCCGCCCTGCAGATGACCGGCACCCTGCACCTGGCCGCTCGCCCACCCCATCATCTCTCCGGTGGGGAAAAGCGCATGGTCGCCATTGCCGGGATCCTGGCGATGCAACCCCGGTTGGTGCTCTACGACGAGCCAACGGCCAACCTCGATTTGCGAGCTCGGCGACGGTTGATGACCTTTTTGCAACAGGCTGCCCACACTTTTCTGCTGGCTTCCCACGATCTGGAGCTGATCCTGGCGGTGTGCGATCAGGTGATTCTCCTAGATCAAGGCCGCATCTGGGCCCAGGGATCCCCGGCCCACCTGATGAGCCAAGCCGACCTCATGGAAGCCCATGGCTTGGAAGTGCCCCCCTCGCTGCGCCGATAACGGCAAAAATTGAACAGATGTCAAGAATTATTTTTGAATTGATAACAATTTTGCCTCTCTTAATCAAAAGCTATCGCGCTAATTAAAAATATTGATTTTCGTCCAGGATTAAATGGGGATATCATTTTGTTAAGTCGGGGGATCCCTTCTCTGGGCCGTCCTCATCGATTTTGTATGATCGATTTTGTGCAAGAAAGATGGGGACTTAGCTTAGAGTTGGCAGCTTTGCCCGCCGGAGTGACAGTTGCGGTTAACGCTGATGGCTCCTACGACCTTTTCTGGCTTCAGTCTGATTGGGTCTGAGGTCGGCGGCTGGGCAGGGCCTTCCCTGTGGGGAGGTCTGTGTCGGCGGGGGTAGGTGTTCTGGGAAAAGCTGTCCATCGAGGTTTGGGCAGAGGATCTCTCAGATGAGTCCGAGGGAGAGTGCAGGATCGAACCCAATAAGCCAAATCAATTTGCAGATCGATTGGCCTTATTGCCGGGTTCGGCAACGTTCAGGAACTGAGTGTTCAAAAGTGGAGAGTTGATATGCCTATTGCAGTTGGAATGATCGAAACCCGTGGGTTCCCGGCAGTGGTGGAAGCTGCCGACGCTATGGTCAAAGCAGCCCGCGTTACCCTGGTGGGTTATGAAAAAATCGGCAGCGGTCGGGTCACCGTGATCGTGCGGGGGGATGTCTCGGAGGTGCAGGCCTCGGTGGCTGCCGGTTTGGAGTCTGCCAAGCGGGTGAGTGGCGGTGAGATTCTCTCCCACCACATCATCGCCCGGCCCCACGAGAACCTGGAGTTTGTGCTGCCCATCCGCTACACCGAGGCGGTGGAGCAGTTCCGCACCTAGTTCCTCTGAAGAGGATTCAGAAGCTGCCCCCGATCCCTAGAGTTCGCACCCCATTTTCAGCGTAAGGAGTACCTATGGCTATTGCAGTTGGAATGATCGAAACCCTGGGCTTCCCGGCAGTGGTGGAAGCTGCCGACGCCATGGTCAAAGCAGCCCGCGTTACCCTGGTGGGCTACGAAAAAATCAGCAGCGGTCGGGTCACCGTGATCGTGCGGGGGGATGTCTCTGAGGTGCAAGCTTCGGTGGCTGCCGGCATTGACTCGGTGAAGCGGGTAAACGGCGGCCAGTTGTTGTCTTGGCACATTATCGCCCGTCCTCACGAAAACCTCGAGTACGTGTTGCCCATTCGCTACACCGAGGATGTGGCCCAGTTCCGCGAAGGGGTGAATGCCATCCGTCCCTTCACCCGTCCCTGATGCGTATCGCCATTGTGCGGGGCACCGTCACCAGCACCCAAAAGGATCCCAGCCTGACGGGCGTGAAGTTTTTGTTGGTGCAGTATGTCGATCTCGAGGGTCAGCCGCAACCCGACTATGCAGTGGCTGCCGATCCGGTGGGGGCGGGCACCGACGAGTGGGTGCTGATCAGCCAAGGCAGCGCTGCTCGCCAGCCGCAGGGAAACCAGACCCGCCCGCTGGATGCGGTGGTGATGGCGATCATCGATACCGTCAGCGTTGGCGGTCGCTCCCTCTACAACAAGCGCGATCAACGCTAGCTGGGATCCCTTAGCTCTCTTGCTGCCCTTGTCCGCCCTACTGTGTTCTAGAGGCTCACGGTTATGCCTGCTCACACCTATGCTGCACCGCCAACGCCTTGGTCTCGCCGACTGGCGGAGCCCCAGATCGATCCCACCGCCTACGTGCATTCTTTTTCCAACCTCATTGGGGATGTGCGGGTGGAAGCGGAGGTGCTGATCGCTCCGGGAACTTCCATTCGTGCTGACGAGGGATCCCCCTTCCACATTGGCGCCCGATCCAACATTCAGGATGGGGTGGTCATCCACGGTCTGGAACAGGGGCGGGTGATAGGAGAAGACGGCCAGCCCTACTCGGTTTGGATCGGCAGAAACACCTCTATTGCCCACATGGCTTTGATCCACGGGCCTGCCTACGTGGGCAACGATTGCTTTATCGGCTTCCGCTCCACGGTGTTCAATGCTCGGGTGGGGGATGGCTGCATCATCATGTTGCATTGTCTGATTCAGGATGTGGAGATCCCCCCCGGCAAGTATGTGCCTTCTGGATCCATCATCACCACGCAGGCCGAGGCCGACCGGCTGCCGGACGTCCAAGATAGCGACGCCAAGTTTGCCCAGCACGTGATCGGCATCAACCAAGCCCTGCGGGAGGGCTACCAGTGCAGCGAAAACCTCGTCTGTATCGCCCCCATTCGCAACGAACTGCAGTCGCGCGCTTCTAACTCAACGGCTACGGAGACAGCACCCATGACCCATTCCTCCCATCGCGCCAATGGCCGGAACGGCGGCGGATCGGCTCTCAAGCCGGAGGTGGTGGAGCAAATTCGCGCCCTGTTGGCCCAAGGCTATCGCGTGGGCCTGGAATATGCCGATGAGCGTCGCTTCCGCACCTCCTCCTGGCAAAGCGGCAGCCCAATTGCCAGCACCCACGAGGCGGAGGTGGTGCAATCGCTGGGGGCCATCCTGGCGGAGCACCAAGGCGAATATGTGCGCCTGCTGGGGATCGATCCCAAGGCCAAACGGCGGGTGCTGGAGCAGATCATCCAAACCCCTGCTGGGCCGGCGCTGGTCTCTGGGATCCCCGGCCGCGTCTCGGCAGCTGCTGCCCCAGGTTCTGGTACATCTGGCTTTCGCTCTGACGCAGGGCTGGAGGAGGAGATCCGGACGCTCTTGGCGCAGGGGTATCGCGTCGGCCTGGAGGTGGCCGATGTCCGCCGCTACCGCACCTCTTCCTGGCAGACTTTGGGCAATTGGAGCGGCTCGGCCCAAGAGATCCTGGCCGCTGTACAGGCGGCCCTGGCCGAACATAGGGGAGAGTATGTGCGCCTGCTGGGGATCGATCCCAAGGCCAAACAGCGGGTGCTGGAGAAGGTGATTCAAACCCCGCAAGGCCAGGTGAGCGGCAGTCCTGCAGGCGGGGGCGCGATGACAGATACAGTTCCTGCGGCAGGTGGCAGTGCTGGCCTGGATCTGGAGGTGCAGGAGGAGGTGCACCGGCTGCTGGCCCAGGGCTATCGCATCGGCTACGAGTATGCCGACGAGCGTCGCTTCAAAACCTCTTCCTGGCAGAGCGGGCCGGCCATTCGTGCCACCCGCGGGCCGGAGGTGTTGGCCAAGCTGACGGCTGCCCTGGCCGAACATAGGGGAGAGTATGTGCGCCTGCTGGGGATCGATCCCAAGGCCAAACGGCGGGTCTACGAGCGCATCATCCAAACCCCTGGCGGCAGGTCGGCGACGGCTTCCGCCCCCGCAACTCAAGGATCCGCTGCTCCCGGTGCTTCTTTTTCTCCCACCCCTGGCACCCGCCTCAGCAGCGAAGTGGTGGCTCAGGTGCAGCAATTGCTCAGCCAAGGCTACCGCATCGGCACCGAACATGCGGACAAGCGCCGTTTTCGCACGTCTTCTTGGCAAAGCTGCAGCCCCATCGAGGCCACCCAGGTGCCCCAGGTGGTGGCGGCTCTGGAAGCCTGCCTGGAGGAACATCGCGGCGAATACGTTCGCCTGCTGGGGATCGATCCCAAGGCCAAACGGCGGGTGCTGGAGCAGATCATCCAAACTCCCTGAGGGATCTCCATTTTTCTTGACCTCTGTTGGCTCAAGCCCAACCCCCCAGCGATGAGGAGCACCTTGGCCTCGACTTTGCCCGACTCCATGACGCTCCGCGCCTTGCCCGGCCAGAACGACGAAACTCGCTATCTTGTCAGTGGTGAGGTGCAGGTGGAGGCGGGGGCAGGCATTGGGGCAGGGGTGCTGCTGCGGGCCAACCCCGGCTGTCGGATCCAGATTGGGCGAGGCGTCTGTATCGGCATGGGATCTGTTCTGCACGCCTGTGGGGGATCCCTCATCGTGGAGGCGGGAGCAACCTTGGGAATGGGGGTGCTGGTGATCGGGCAGGGCACCATCGGCAAAAATGCCTGCATTGGCTCGGAAACCACGCTGCTCAATTGTTCGGTGCTCAGCCAAGCGGTGATCCCTCCCGGCTCCCTGCTTGGGGATCCCACCTATGGTTTCGCTCTCCAGGACGGCAAGCCCACCCAGGCAGAGCCCTCGCCAGCAACAGGGGAAATGGCTCCAGCAACGCGGCCTGAGCCGGTTCCTCCCAGTTCTCCGGTGGCCAACGTCGAAAAGCAAACCCAAGAAAAATCCGGCTCCCCCAAGACCAAGACGCGCAAGCTCAACGGGATCCCCGGCCATTCGGAATTGGATCGCCTCTTGGGCAAGATCTATCCCTATCGGCAGGTGCTTTCCTCTGGGGATGGCCGGCTCTGACGGCTAAACTGGCATGAGTGGTTAGGAGGCCGATGTCAACCTCTCTGGGCCTGATTCAGACGCGCAGCTTTCCGGTCATTGTGCGCATTGCCGACGCCATGACCAAATCGGCAGGCGTGACCCTGATCGGCTTCGAGAAGATCTCAGGAGGCTACTGTACGGCGATTGTGCGGGGGGGAATTGCCGACGTGCGCATTGCCATTGAGGAGGGAATTGAGCTGGCCCGCCAGTTCGAGCAAGAGGAGATCTCCAGTTTGGTGATCCCGCGCCCCCTGCCCAACTTAGAAGCGGTGCTGCCGATTAGCAGCAAGCTGTCTCAACTGGCCCAAAACCGCGGCTACAGCCGCCTCAGCAACTTGGCCGTGGGCCTGTTGGAAACCCGCGGCTTCCCGGCCATGGTGGGGGCTGCCGACACGATGCTGAAAACGGCGGATGTCCAGTTGGCGGCCTACGAGACCATTGGAGACGGCCTCTGTACGGCCATCATTCGAGGCACGGTGGCCAACGTGGCCATTGCCATCGATGCGGGTATGTACGAGGCGGAACGTATCGGCGAGCTGAACGCGGTGGCCGTGATCCCGCGCCCCCTCGACGAGTTGGAGCAGGCGCTGCCGGTGGCCAGTTGTTTTGTGGCCCAGCCCGTTACCCTGCCGGTAACCCTTCCTCAAGTTCAGGAACAGGAAGTGCGGCGCAGCGATGCGGCTGTGGAGCGGATCCCGGTTTACCTGGAGCCGCCTGAAACTCCCTAGCCCCGCCGACCGATCCATCCTCACCCAAGAAAGCCGAGCAAGGCAGAGGGGAAAAGTGCTAGGCTAATCAAAGACCTGGGTCCGTGCAGCTCCGACGCCCAAACCGTGTCAGGATCGGAAGATAGCAGCACCACGGGATGCTCAGAGCAGGCGCGTCAACCCGGGTCGCCCCTTGCTTCTCCATGTTTCTTTCTGCTGGGTCATTCTCGGTCAAGCTTTTCTTCCTTTTGTCCTGGCAGCCCACCACGCTATGTCCGAGACAGATAATCCCCTCGCCAATTGGGCACAGAAGGCTTTCTACTTCGGCATGGGTTTGGCCGCTGTGGCGGCAGACAACGCCGCCAAGGTGGCCGGCAAGGCGGGTAGCCGTCTGCTGGAGCTGCGCAAGCAGGCACAAGCTTTGGTGGACGAACTGGTGGAGCGGGGGGCGATGACTGCTGAAGAGGCGCGGGCCTACATGGATGCCATTGCTGCCAATGCCAATCGCAAGGGGGAGGAAAGGCAAACTGCCGGCCCCCGCAGGATTAACATCGATGACATCAGCGATGCCGAGGTGGAGGCAAGCACTGCCATCGAACTTTCGGAAGCAGCCCGTCTGCGCCAGAAAATTGCCGAATTGCAGGCAGAACTAGACCGCATCAAGAAGGAAGCCAGAAACTCCTGAGCTCGCCATCCCGACTTTGCTAGTGAGGCCAACCGGAGGGAGCAGCCTGGAGGATCCCATCTTGCGAGAGAAAGCGAGAGCTGAGAAAGGGGCGCAGCGCCTGGGGAATGCGAATCGAGCCATCCGGCTGTTGGTGATTTTCCAACAGGGCAGCTAGGGAGCGCCCCACCGCCAAGCCGGAGCCGTTCAGAGTGTGGACGAAGTAGGTGCCTTTTTGCCCGGCCTCTTTGTAGCGCAGGTTGGCGCGGCGCGCCTGAAAGTCCCAGCAGTTGGAGCAACTGGAGATCTCGCGGTACTGATTTTGGGAGGGGAACCACACCTCCAGATCAAAACATCGGGCCGCTGAAAATCCCAGATCGCCGGTACACAGCTCCACCACCCGGTAGGGCAGTTCCAACATCTGCAAGATGGCCTCGGCATCTTGCACCAGCTTTTCGTGTTCGGCTTCCGATTGATCTGGGCGAGTGACCTTGACCAACTCCACTTTTTGAAACTGGTGCAGCCGGATCAGGCCCTTGGTGTCGCGACCATAGCTGCCGGCCTCGCGGCGAAAACAAGGGGTGTAAGCACAGAAGTAGAGAGGGAGGGCTTCCGCAGGGATCACCTCATCCCGGTACAGGTTGGTGAGGGGTACCTCCGCCGTCGGGATCAGCCACAAGTCATCGTCGGCGCAGCGAAAGCTCTCCTCGGCAAACTTGGGCAACTGCCCCGTCCCCTGCAAAGCGGCGCTGTTGACCAACAAGGGCGGGATCACCTCGGTGTAGCCGGCGGCAAGGTGGCGCTCCAGCATCATGGCGATCAAGGCCCGCTCCAGAGCCGCCCCCGCCCCCACCATGGCTACAAAGCGACTCTGGGCCACCTTGACGGCGCGGCCAATCTCCAAGAGACCCAGGTTCTCGGCAATTTCGTCGTGGGGAAGGACGGGATGGGCGGGTTTCAGCTCATCTCCCCAGCGGCGCACCTCCACGTTGTCGGCCGCATCTCGGCCCACCGGCACGCTGGGCAGGGGCAGGTTGGGCAGGGTGAGCAGCCGGGCGCGCATCTCCTCCTCCAGCTCCCGTTCTTGCTGCTCCAGTTGGGCGATCTCGGCCTTGAGATCTGCCCCCTGCTGCCGCAGAGCCGCCACTGCGGAACCTTGGGGATCCGCTCCCTGACGGATGAGCTCGCCGACTTTCTTGCCGAGGCTGTTGCTTTCTGCCTGCAAGGATCCGCGGCGAGTCTCCAACTGGCGCCGCTCCCGATCCAACTGTAGGATCCCGTCCAGATCGACCGTCGCCCCGCGCTTGTCCAGGGCTTGGCGTACCTGTTCTGGGCGATCCCGCAGCAGCTTCAGATCCAGCACAGAGATTGCCTACCCTCGGCTCCAGATACCCAACCTATTTCTTCAGCCAGCTGAACATGGCCCGCAGCTCCTTGCCCACCTGCTCGAGGGGGTGTTCCGCCTCGCGGCGGCGCATCGCCGTAAACCCTGGCTTGCCGGCCTGGTTTTCCAAGACAAACTCGCGGGCAAATTGACCGCTTTGGATCTCGGCGAGGATCCGTTTCATTTCGGCGCGGGTTTGCTCCGTGATGATGCGGGGGCCACGGGTGTAGTCGCCGTACTCTGCCGTGTTGGAGATGCTGTGGCGCATCTTTTCCAGGCCACCTTCGACGATGAGATCCACGATTAGCTTAACTTCGTGCAGGCACTCGAAGTAGGCCAGTTCCGGTTGGTAGCCCGCTTCCACCAGGGTCTCAAACCCCGCCTTGATCAGAGCCGTGAGGCCGCCACAGAGCACCACCTGCTCCCCAAAGAGATCCGTTTCCGTCTCTTCCCGAAAGCTGGTCTCCAAAATACCGGCCCGCGTGCCGCCGATCCCTTTGGCGTAGGCCATGGCCCGCTCCCGCGCCATCCCGGAGGCATCCTGATGGACGGCAAACAGGCAGGGCACCCCTTGACCTTCTTGGTAGGTGCGCCGCACCAAGTGTCCAGGGCCTTTGGGGGCGACCATGATGACATCCACATCTGCCGGCGGCTGGATCTGCCCAAAGTGGATGTTGAAGCCGTGGGCAAAGAGGAGCACGTTCCCCGGCTGCAAATGCGGGCGGATCTCGCTCTGGAAAACGGCCTTTTGCACCTCATCGGGCAGCAGGATCATCACCCAGTCGGCGGCAGCCGCAGCATCTGCTACGGTCTTGACCGTCAACCCGTCCTGCTCCGCTTTGGGCCAAGAGGGGCTGCCGGGATAGAGGCCGACGAGGACGTTGACACCACTGTCGCGCAGGTTGAGGGCGTGGGCATGGCCTTGGCTGCCATAGCCGATGATGGCAACGGTTTTGTCGGCCAGAAGCTCCAGGTTGGCGTCGGGGTCGTAGTAGAGGCGAGCCATGGTCGAGCAGGGGTACTGGGTGTCTTGTGAGCAGGTGCTTGACTAGGATAGCAGGAACCAAGGGATCCCTGAACACTCCAGTTGCCCAGATCAGACTCCGTGATGAACGGTTTTCACCCACCTCAGGCGCTTGGGCTGCACACACATGCGAGCGGTTGTGGCGATCATCACCGGCAGCCAGTGGAGCATGTAGACCAAGCCAAGGGCAGTGTGCCACCAAAGCTGCCGTCCGCGCAAGCCTTCCACGTGACGCAGCCCCCGGTAAAAGGCCACCGTCAGGCAGCCCATCACCAGGGCGTTCAAAGGCAGCAGCACAGAAGAGTGGCCTGTCAACAGCACCCAGAGGGTATCGGGAACCAAGGCCATCGGCAGCAGATACTGAGAAATAAAAAAGGCCCAGAGATCCACCGTTTTGGCCATGCCCATGCGGCGACCGAGGATCCCCGGCCAGTAGTCGAGATAGCGCTGATAGCCTCCTTCCGCCCAGCGGCAGCGCTGATGCCAGAGACTTTTCCAGGAGGTGACTCCTTCTTCAACAATGGCCGGCTCCGTCAAGAAGGCAATATCTACGCCCGCCAGGTGCAGCTTAAAGGTGAGATCCAGATCATCGGTGAGTGTGGCCTCGTTCCAACCACCGCACTTTTCCAAGACATCTCGCCGCACCAATTGGCCGTTGCCGCGTAGCTCGCCAATACCTCTTACGGCCACCCGCTGCTGCTGCAAGTAGGCATCGGAGGCCATTTCCGCCACCTGGCCCAGCGTCCAGAAGTTGACGTTGGGGTTGCCCAGGGCCTTGCGCACCTGAACGGCGCCCACTGCCCGTCTGCTGAAACGGCTGCGCAAGCGGGATGGAGTCCTTCCCACTTGAACAAACAAGGGCAGAGTGCGGACAAGAAAATCGGAGGGCACCACAGCATCGGCATCGCAGACCAGGATGATCTCTCCTTGGGTCAGGGGCAATACCTCGTTGAGGGCACCAGATTTGCCTCCTCCTTGCCCCGGCTGCCGCCGGTAGACCCGTAGGTGCGGGATCTGCTTCTGGGCTTCCCGCAGAACGTCAGGGGTGGCATCGCTGCTGGCATCGTCGATGGCCCACAGCTCCAGATGGCTGGTGGGGTAGCGGAGCTGGGTCAAGCTGTGCAACAGCCGCGGGAGCACTGCGCTTTCGTTTTTGGCCGGGATCAAAACGGCCACGCGGGGCAGGGCCAGCCCACTCAACTCCGCATCCGGCTGCCTCGGTGGGACGGAGCCCTTATCCGTTGATCCAGGATCCCGGCAGGTCACGTCGCCAGAAGGAAGTCGCAGGGGGGGCGGGGAGGCTGCCGGCTGCAGACGAAATAACCGACTGATGTGGATCACCATGAACGTGGCCAACCCCATGGTGATCCAGCGAGCCGTCGGCAGCACATGCATTAGGCTGACCACTCCCCACACCATGGCCAGAACCAGCAGAGCCTTGAGGCGGCGGCGTTGGGCCGAGGTCAGCAGCCAGTCGGGAAGATGCAGATCCTCAAGGGGCTCCGGCTCTGACCAGACGAACTCAGACACAGGAATCCTCCCACGGGCGCCAATGTTAACCACCCCCGCCAACCTATCGGGACTTTATTCCGAAGGCTGTTAAGAGGCTGTTACTTATTGTCACCTATTGTGCCGGCGAAACAGAGTTCTTGAGTTTCTGCAGGCGAGAAAAGTTGGGGATCCCTAGCTCCGGTTCTCCGGCAAGAGGCGAGGAGCCTAGGGGTTGCCGCGAATCTCCTTGATCACCCCATCTTCCAGGAGGATCTCGACCTGCATTTTCTGGATCAGGTTGTCTCCTTTTTGGACGCGGAAGAAGCTCTCCACGTTGCCCTGCAGCACTTCTTGGTTGAGCTCCAGGGTGGTCAGTTGGTTGATCTGTTGCAACAGTTGATTTTTCTGATCCAAGAGCCGGATCTTCTGCTCATTCACGCGGCTTTTCACCGCTTCCACCTGTTGGAGGACTTGGGGGCTGTTGGGGTTAGAGCTCTGTTTTTCCAGTTCGGCAATGGCCCGCTTGCCCTGAAACTCCAGTTGTTGCATCTGAGCATCGGTGGCTTCGATCTGCCGCTCCAATTGCTCCTGCATTTCCTTTTTCCAAAGGGGGGTGACCACCACCTTGATGGGGATGTTGCGCTTAAGCAGTAGCTGAGTGCCGTTGCTGACGTTGTTTTCTTCCATAGAACCTATCCAGGCAGACGACCAACCAAACTGGGATTGTAGAAATCTCCCCTAAAAGCTCTGGGTTTGGGGAAGAGGAGCTCAACAGAAGGAATTTTCCCCCGCCGAGCCGGAGAATCCATCTATTTATCCTACTGGCTGGGATCCCCGCAGTAAAGTCTCGGCTGGGGGGAAATGGCGGTTTTGGTTAAGGATCTTGAAGGCCGCTGCCCTGCGGCGGCGCAGATTCGGCTAGCGTGAAAGACGGTGTTCTCGGATTTTGCAGCAGCCATGAGCGAACTGGCCTCAACTCCCTGGCAACCCTCGGCTGGGGCTGCCCGGCCGGTGCGGATCGCCTCCCGCAAAAGCGAGCTGGCCTTGGCCCAGACCCACTGGGTCATGGAGCAGTTGCAGGCCCACCATCCGGGGTTGCCCCTAGAGCTGCACACCCTTTCCACCCAGGGAGACATCATCCTGGATGTGGCGCTGGCCAAAATCGGCGACAAGGGCCTATTTACCAAGGAGTTGGAGGTTAGCCTGCTCAACGGCAGCAGCGACCTGGCGGTGCACAGCCTCAAGGATTTGCCCACCCGCTTGCCAGAAGGCTTGGTGTTGGGGGCCATCACCCGGCGGGAGGATCCTCTGGACGCTTTGGTGGTGCGGGAGGAGCTGCGCGGCTACCACCTGGCCACCCTACCAGCAGGGACGGTGATCGGCACTTCCTCTTTGCGGCGACTGGCCCAACTGCGCCACGCCTTTCCCCACCTGCAGTTTAAGGACGTGCGGGGCAACCTCAACACTCGCTTGGCCAAGCTGGATCGGGGGGAGTACGACGGCCTGATCTTGGCGGTGGCCGGGCTAAAGCGCCTGGGCCAAGCACAGCGGATCCACGAGGTGCTAGATCCCAGCGTGTCCTTGTACGCCGTTGGCCAGGGATCCCTCGGCATCGAGTGCCGGCAGGGGGACGAGCGGATCCTGGAGCTCATTCAACCCTTGGCCGATGGGGAGGCCACAGCCCGCTGTTTGGCCGAGCGAGCTTTCTTGCGGGCGCTGGAGGGGGGCTGTCAGGTGCCCATCGGCGTCCACAGCCAAGTCCAGGGGGAAGAGCTGCACCTAACCGGCATGGTGGCCGACCTAGAGGGGCGACGGCTGATCCGCGATACCCAAACGGGATCCACTGCCGCTCCGGAAGCGGTGGGAATCTCCCTGGCGGAAAAGCTGAAGCAACAGGGGGCCGACGAAATCCTGCAGGCCATTTTTGCCCAGGCTCGCCGCTAGACTGCCTGGTTTTCAGGGTCGCGGAGCCGGCGGTAGGGATCGGTTTAGCCGCTGCTCAACCTTCAGCCCCACCCAGATCACGCCGATCCCGCAGGCCACCAACACCGCCGACTTGGCCAAGAGGCCGGTCTCGTACTCGAAAAAGCGGGTCAGCACCACCAGGGTTAGCCCCAATAGCCCCTGCCAGAAGCGCCCCCGCAGCCCCTGCTGCAACCCTTCCCAGCAGAGGATCGCCGACAACCCCACCAGCAGCAGGGTTAGGATCCAGGGGGCAACAAAGGCCAGGGCCACTCTTGAGGTCAAGTCCCCAGAAACAGCATTGCTGATCACCAGCAAAAGGGCCAGGGTAATCAGGGAGAGGAAAACGACGGCATCCTTGAGCCAGGCGGAAATGGGCTGGGATCTCTTGGCCTGCCACCCCTGCCACCAGCCCCAGCCAGCCAGCAGCAGCAACCCTGCCGCCGACAAGCTTGCCCAGGGATCCACAGCTTGGAACAGAGGTGAGGGGTCGGGATCCCAGTCCCAGGGGTCACGGAAGCTCCAGACGTAGAGCAAGAAACCCAGCCCCAGCAAAGCCAGGCCCTCCGCCGTCGGGATCAGATCCAAGCCTTGCTCCTGCTCGCCATCCTGGCCATTTTCTCCGGTCAAAATCCGGCTTAGCCGGTAACCATGGCGTTGGTGCCAAAAGCCCAGGCCCCAGACAACGGCAAGACCAAGCAGCAGCCAGAGGGTCAAGCCTTCTCCAGAGCTGTCCCAGACCTCTGCCGACCTTTGTAGCGCCAGGCCGAAGTCCACCAAAGCCAGGGCAAAGATCCAGCGGGAGCGGCACCCGTAGGCAAGGGGCAGCAAGAGACCAAGGGCCAGCCAGGGGTAGAGGGGATCCAGAGCCGAGCGGATCCCCCTCTGCCACAGGTCAGTCATCCCGGCCAGGGCGAATAAGAGACAGGCCAGGACGCCACTGGGGGTGTGGAACAAGCTGTAGGCCACGGCCAAGCTGCCCAGCCCCCAGCCCAAGAACAAGCCCGCCGGGGATCCCCCGATTTGAACCCACTGGGCCATCAGGCCAATGGCGGCCCCCAAAGACAGCTCGCCCGCCACCAACAAAGCGCTGCCCAAGCGCGGGGATCCCTGCTGCCAAAGTCGCAAGCCGGCCACCTGCAGTCCCACCGTGAGGGCCAGGGATCCCAAGGCTCTGGCCGAGCGGGGAATGGCGTCCCAGTTGGCGGCCACGAAGGAGATCACCCCCAAGCCCACCAGCACGGCGCCCAACAGCAGCAGCACCAGGGTAAAGCGGCTGGCGGCTGTTCGCGGCAAGCTATCGAGTTGGTAGTACTCCCGCAGGCGATCCCGCTGCGCCGGCTGAATCAGCCCCTGCTCCACCCAGGTGTCCAACAGGTCGGCCAGTTGGCGGCGGAAGCGGTCGTCGGGGCCAGAGGAGCGGGGAGAAGTCATGGCACCCTCACCCCCTGCCCCTCTCCCGCGCTGCAGGAGAGGGGAGATTGGGATCAGTAGCCTGGAGCACTCGCTGCAGCACCTCTTGGTAGCCGGCTGCTGGATCGCCGAGATCAAAGCGAAAGAGGTCTTTATCCAACACCCGCGGCTCAGTCCCTTCTAGATCCCACAGGCGGCAGGTGTCGGGGCTGATCTCGTCCGCCAGCCAGATCTCCCCTTGCTCGTCCAGGCCAAACTCCAGCTTAAAGTCCACCAGCTCCAGCCGGCAGCGCTGCCAGAAGTTGCGAAGGTGAGTGTTGACCGCCAAGGCCAGGGATCCCAGCTTCTCCACTTGCTCTGGCGTGGCCAGGTGCAACAGGCGGATGTGGTCGGGGGTTACCAAGGGATCCCCCAAGGCGTCGTTTTTGTAGTAGAACTCCACCAGCGGCGGCTGGATGGGCAGGCCCTGCTCCAGGCCTAGGCGCCGGCAGAGGCTGCCGGCCGTGCGGTTGCGCACCACCACTTCCAAGGGCAGGATCCGCAGGGCGCGCACCTGCATCTCTCGGGGGCCGGTCTGGGCCAAAAAGTGGTTGCGGATGCCCTGCTGCGCCAGGTAGGCAAACACCCGGCTGGAGACGGTGCAGTTGACCTCCCCTTTGCCGGCGATGGATCCCCGCTTTTGGGCGTTGAAGGCCGTGGCGTCGTCTTTGTATTGGCAGAGGTAAACCTGGGGATCGGCGGTGCGGTAGACCCGCTTGGCCTTGCCCTCGTAGAGGAGCTCTGGGGACGTGGGCGAGGATGGCATGGGCAACCCCTAATAGCCGGTCAGCCGTCCGCGGATCCCTTGCCAAAGGGTAATGGCGAGGATGCGCAGATCCAGCCACAGAGACCAGTTTTGCACATAGTAGAGATCATACTGGGTGCGGCGGGCAATGCTGGTGTCTCCCCGCAGGCCGTGGATCTGAGCCCAGCCGGTGAGGCCACTTTTCACCAAATGCCGATCCGGATACTTGGGGATCTCCTGGCTAAATTGCTCCACGAAGTAGGGCCGCTCCGGGCGGGGGCCCACCAGGCTCATTTCCCCCTTCAAGACGTTCCAAAGCTGGGGCAGCTCGTCCAGGTTGGTGCGGCGCAAAAAGGCTCCTATCTTGGTTCGGCGCGGATCCCCGGGGCGCGTCCAGCCCGGCTGGCCGGCTGCCTCGGCATCCACCCGCATGGTGCGGAACTTGGCAATCCAAAAGCGGCGCCCATCCAAGCTCACCCGCTCCTGCCAATACAAGATGGGGCCGGGGCTGCTGCAGGCCACCAGCAGGGCGATGACCAAAAATAAGGGGCTGAGCAACACCAGGCCCAGGGAGGCCCCTAGGATGTCTACCGCTCGCTTGAGGAAACGGTTGTGGGCGTAGCGCAGAGGGGGCTGGCGCAGCGTCAGCAGCGGGATCCCGTCCAGGGACTGGAGGCTGAAGTTCACCGTCAAAAAACCAAGGATATCTGGCACCAGCCGCACCTGCACCGACAGGGCCTGCAAGCTGAGCAACAGAGGTGCATTGGCCAGCTCCGGCTGCCCAAACCACACCTCTTCGATCTCGGGGTGAGCCTGCACATAGGCCACCAGGTGGCTGGGCTCCAGCCGCTCCAGCTTCTGCAGAGGCTCTGGTTCCGGCGCCGAGGGATCCCCGGCCACGGCCCAAGCCTTAATCTCAAACCCCAAGGCTGGGCAGCGCTCCAGCCGCTCCAGCACCTCAGCCAAGAGCAGGCCGGATCCCACCCAGATGACCCTTCGCCGCCCCTGGCCGTGGGCATACAGCCAGCCCATGCCCAGCCGCAGCAGCGCCCGCATCCCCGTCAAGCCGAGCAGGGCCAGCAGGCCGGCATAGCCCACCACCAAGCGCGACAGCGAGACGGAGCGCACGAAAAAGGCCCCCGCCAACACCAAGCCAAAGGTCACCCCCAGCCCCAGCAGCAAACTGGCCCATTCCTCAAAGCGAGATAGGCGCTTCGATTCGCCGTATCCTCCCAAGCCGGCCTGAACGCCCCAATAGCTAAGGACTGTCAACAACCCCAGGCCAGCATAAACATCCCAGGGCAAAAGCTGGTGGGGGCGCAAGCTGCGCAGCCAATAAGCCGCCCCGAAGGCCAGCCAAATACAGAGCCCATCCCCCAAACAAGCCAAGGGCACCCACAGGCGATGCGGATCCAAGCTCAGGGTGTAGCCGCGAAAGAAACCCGTCCCGCCAGCGCGATTGGCCAAGAGCTATCTCCTCCAGCAGTTAAGACTGGAAACAATCCTACAGAAAAGG
>NZ_JANSJB010000012.1:38363-40134 GCF_047462355.1 Synechococcus sp. H55.9
AAGTCAACGGTAATTGAAAAACCAGTCATAACAGCAAGAAGCTGAGGAGAAGATTAAGAGATTCAGTTTCCTAGAGAAGGAGTTTTCATAGGACTAGCTACCGCCAATAAAGACAGGCCAAAGGGTAGGGAGAACTTAGAAATTAAATAGGCTTCCGCAGCAAAAATCTCGGTTAAAAGCCAATTGATCCAAGGCGAGAGCATGTTTAGATCCTGCTTCTCCTTGAGGCGAAGGCTCTTTTGGGCTAGGCGGATCCCTGCTGCTAATGGAAAGAGAAAGCTGTTGAAAAAGGTAAAGGTATGAATTTGCAGGCCGGCACTCTTGAGTAAGGAGAGAAGTTGTGCTGCTGTGTAGCGTCTCTTGTGGTGATTGAGCTCGTCATGGGCGCTCCACAGCCAGGGGTAGGCCGGTACCGTGATCACCAGGTAGCCGGATGGCTTTAACCTCTGGATGAGAGCTTCCAGAGCTGCTTTGTCTTCCTCCAAATGTTCTAAAACGTCCAGTAGGGCAATAAGGTCAAATTGCTGGGAACCAAAAGGGATCCGATGCGGCAATTCACCTTCGGCCACAATCCCAATGCCGCGGGCCCGGGCCAAAGGCAATGCTATTTCGCTTCTTTCCATGGCCCAGACTTGGCCAAATTGAGACAACATTTCTAGGTTGCCGCCACTGCCACAGCCGGCTTCCAAGATACAAGCCGCGAGCGGAAGAGGGATCCCGGCAATAACCTGCCTGAGAATGCGGCGGCGCCCCACAAACCACCAATGTCGATCTTCTAAGCCCGCCATTTGTTCATAAGCTCTGGGATCCATACAATAGTCGTTCCAAATATTGGGAAACAGCTTGTTAGTTGATCCCTTGCTCCCCTCTCCCACGAGGGGAGAGGGGTTGGGGGTGAGGGTCGAAAGATGACCTTATCCTATACTTTTCCGGTGTTAGAGAACTCCGTCCCGCTTACGCGATTTAGGTTTCAAGGAGAAAGCCTGGCCTTGCCCCAGCGATTTTTGCGGTACCAGGCGGCCACGTGGGGGCACCAGGCCTCAAAGTGGGGCCAAATCAGTTCACACAGATACTGAATTTCTCGCTGGGCATCTTCTTTAGCTCGTAAATCCAGAAAATGCATCAAGCTGCGGCAATTAAAAGAGACTACAAAATGTTGGCGGATCCCGTAGCCGATGATGTTACGAGCATCTTCATAAGGCAATCCGCACTCTTCGACCAGGCGATAATAGGCAATGGCCTGACTGCGATACTGCTCAAGAATGATGTTCAGGGCCTCAGGAGAGATGGGCTTGAAGCCTTGGCGGGTTTTGGCCTTGCCTTCTTTGACGCTGGCAGGAACGTAAAACAGAGTTTCCAACTCTTGCAAAGATAACGAGGGCTCCGCGCCGGTTTTGTCGGCAAGAGCAGCGGTTTCGTTGGTGCTCCGAGGCGCAGACAAGAGTCTTTTGCCCAAATCGGCAATTTGCCGGCCTGTATATCGAAAAGATTGAACGTCGAAAGAAACTCCCACTCGATGAGTACGGGCCTGTTGCATGACAGCATGGGGAAAATAGCCCACCCCAAACGTGATCTGAGGGTGCTCAAGAGGCCCATAGTGGCCACGATTGCCCTCCAGCAGATGCCGCACCACGGCCTCTCCATACTGTTCCGGGATCCGGCCCTCTGGGGTAACAAAATCGGGGCTGTAATCTTGGTGCATCGCCTGCCAGATCACCCGTTCGGGATCTGGAGTTTGGCTAAGCACCACCACTTGAAATAAGGCATCCAC
>NZ_JANSJB010000012.1:40234-46149 GCF_047462355.1 Synechococcus sp. H55.9
TCCTCTGCCAGCACCATGTTCAAGCCCGGATTGCTGCGCATCAGCCCCGCCACGTAAAGGGTATAGACTTTCCCCGCCTCTAACTGGAGGTCAAACCGTTGCAAGGGAATGCTCCGGCTGGGAGCCGACTGCACACCTGGCGCGGGGGCTGAAGGAGCTATGGCCACCTGAATTTGGGTAAAGCCGGGGCGCATGGCTTGAAAGGTGGATACTTGTCCGAAGGCCAACTGGGGCAGCAGCACCCGCCCTTGCTCCCCTTGCCATTGCAGGGCCGGCGCATCAGGGGCGGCGTGGACAAACCGCACCAGGGCTTGATCAAACGGCGGATGGATGTTGTCTTCCAATACCAGGGCTGTCATGCGATTTGGCTCGTTGGCAGCCACCACCGAGAACACTCCCCCGCCCCTGAGGTTAGCCACAGTTCTGGCCGCAACCGTTCGCGCTAGCGGAACGGAGTCTTGAGAACTTGCGGGCTGGCCGGGGTTCTCAGGTGTTGAAAACAAAACAATGTCGTACTCGCCCGCCGGCATGCGCACGTACTCGCTCACCGCGCCGTAGGCTATGCTCCGAGCAGCCCTTACCCCTCCCACTTCCAAGTCGATCCGAGGGGCATTGGGGGCCACATGCACCAAGCGCACCTGGACCTCAGAAACTCCCGCAGATGCCGAAGGCATCGGGATGGCACAGCCGGACAAAAGCCCCGGCATTAAAGCCCCACCCACCACGCAGAGGACTGCGCTCACCCACTGTCGCACCATAGTTTATGCTCACTCCCACTCCTCACACCCAACGCTCAGTAGGGATCGAGCAGAAGGGCCCTCTCGCTCCCCAAAAGTTCGGTTCGGCGCAAGGGATCCCCTCCACTGACGCCAAAGAACCTGCTCTTGTCTTACCCCAGTTTTGCGCCTGATGCCATAGAGCCGGGCAGGATTTGCCGGCCCCCCTAAATCAAAGGGATCCCGGCGACAGGATCAAGAAGAACTGGGCGAGAAGAGCGGCGGCTGAACAAGCGGAAATAGGTGCTGACGGCCAACTCTTTCAGCGGGAAAAGCAGGTAGGTGAGGGGGTTGATGGTAACGATGATGTTGCGGCAATCGCGTTTGGCCTGGGCCAGGATCTGGGCGGCCACCCAATCTCCCGACATAACTCCAATGGGATTGAGCTGGCTCTTGAAGGGACCGAGGATGAGTTTGCGCACCACGCAGGGAGCGTCCAGGCGGCGCAGGGTAACCAAATCTCCTAGGGCCCGCTTGGAGAGCTCGTAGAGGGGGCTGAAGGCAGGGCTGACCTCGGCTTCTGAGGTGTTCACCCAAACCTCTTTGGTGGCCATCTCTGGGTTGTTGCGAACTGTCTGGAAGAACAGCTCCATCAGCCGCCAAGCCGAGAAAGTGTTGACGGCGTAGGACTGGCGGACAGACTCGGGATCCCGCTCCCCATGCACGTTGAGGCCGTGGTTGATCACCAAGATATCGACCCGCTCCAGGAGTTCGGCCAGGGATCCCTCCTGCCCCACCTGCCAGCGAACGGTCTCCACCGGCTGGGGCTGGCCGTCCACTTCGATGGCAACCGAATCCGCATGGGAGCTGAGGGCGATGACTTTGGCGCCGTAGCGGTGACAGTGCTGCAAGAGGGCCCGGCCCAGGGTGCCGGAGGCGCCGGTGATGGCCACACGCTTGCCTTTCAGGGAGAGACTGGTGCCCATAATCCGATCCACCAAGGTCAAGGTGCCGCAAAAGTAGGCGTTGGTATCGTCGAAGTGGTGCCGCCAGTGGTAGGCGCGGTTCACATGCCACTGGCTGGGGGGAGCGGGGAAAGGCCCCGGCTGGTGGGTGATATCCGTCTGCAGAGCCAGCCCATAGCCCCGCAACATGCCGGCCACCCAGAAACTGGCCGAATAGAGCACTCCCACTACTGCTGCCAGGCCGTAGAAGAGGGATCCCTGGCCCAACAGCACCACCCAGGGGATCCCGGCTAGAACCATCGTCGCCGCTTCGGGAACATCGTGGTGCCACTGGGATTCTCGGTATAACTTGGGGTCTACCACGCTGAGATCGGGGCGGAACAGGCGGTGGTGCAGGGTGTGCTTGGGCATCAGCCAGGGCCAGAGGTGGGCCAGCCAATGGCGCACATCTCGCACGATCTCCGCCCAAAGGACGGAAGCCAAGGCAATGGCTCCCACCGCTAGCCACTGAGTTACGCTGCTAACATCCATAGGGCTTTGCCGACAGTAGCCGAACCATCCTGGGCTCGCCGTCGCCTCTTGGCATCAACCTCACACAGTTGGCGACCCTCAAAAATCATCGCAAAGATCGTTGATAAAGACCATCCTAGACCGCGAGCAAGACGGCCAACGGCAGCCTTTGGGATCCCTTCCCTCACCCCTGGCCCCTCTCCCTGAGGCACCCAAGCGCTCCGCGCCGCTCACGCGACCACCCCCGGCCCCTCTCCCTGAGGGAGAGGGGGGAGAGAGATCAAGGGGTGGGGGGCGGAAGCTTGCGGATCTCTACAGCGTCTCCCACTTGCAAGCCCAGGGCTGCAGCCGTCCCGCCGCGGAACTCCAGCACGCCATCTACCAACTGGTCAGAGGGTGGCCCATAGACGGGGCAGGGTTGGGCGGGGCAGCCGGGCACATCGGCAGCGATGTACACCACCTGACCTTGGCGGAGAAAGATAATGTCCAGGTTAAGCGGCGTGTTGAACATCCAGAAGGCAGCCGGCTGGGGCGGGTCGAAGGGAAACCACATGCCGCGATCAGGCGGCAAATCGGTGCGAAACATCAGGCCCAGCCGCTGTTGCTCGGGGGTGCGGGCCACTTCCAGCTCAAAGCGCTTGCCGGCAATGGTTACTTCCGCTTCCACCGGCAGGTGCTGGGGCTGCCCTTTGGCCGGGGTCGAGCTGGCAACGGCTGCCGTCTCCTGGGCTTCTCCTCCAGCAGTACATCCCAGCAGCAGAGCCAGGCCCAAGGCGATCCCGCTCGCTGTGACAGCCTGGCGCTCTCTTGCCCACCAACTCATCCCTTTCTCCTGCTGAGCTGTGCAGGCTTGATCCTACCCTGCTCTCTGGACTGAAGAGGGAGGGGATCCGCGGCAAGTTTGCCGGGATCTCCTGCGGGCTTTGGCCTGTCGATCTCACCTCAAGCGCAGCCGCAATGGCCAGCCTGGGCAAGAGCCATCCACCCCCAACCCGATACCATAGCCTATAGAGTCTATCTATCGTTCCCCACCCGGCCAGGAGAGACCCAATGAAAGACCTTTTGAGCATGTCCTCGGCGAGCCGGATCCCGCTTCTGGCTCTGTTTGGCCTATTGCTTTTGGGTCTCTGGCCCACGCACGGGGAAACCCCGGTGCGGATCCCGTTTGAGCCGACCGTGACCTATGGGGAAGGGTATGGAGAAGAGGCTGTGGCCCAACAAGCCCAAAGTCGCTTTGCGCTAAAGCTATTCGCTCACCTACTCCAGCAGCAGCCGCAAGAGAACCTCTTTTTCTCCCCCTTGAGCCTTCGCCTGGCCCTGAGCATGCTGTACAACGGCGCCGCTGGAGAGACCCAAGCGGCCATGGCCGAGGTGCTGGAGGCCCAAGAACTCTCCCTCAATGAGTTGAACTGGACCAACGCCCAGATGGCGCGCTGGCTGGTGGAGCGATCCCAAGCAGAAGGGCCGATCCAGGTGCAAGTGGCCAACGGCCTTTGGGTCGATCAAATCCTCACCCTGCGGCCTCCCTTTTTGCAGGCGCTGGCTACCTATTACCAAGCGGTGGTCAATCGGGTGGAGCTGGGATCCCGCCAGACGGTGCAGGCGATTAACCGTTGGGTAGCCGAGCGCACCCAGGGCCAGATCGACCGCATCGTGGATCGCCTCAGCCGCGAGGACGTGATGGTTTTGCTCAACGCCATCCATTTCAAGGGAGAGTGGACCCAGCCCTTCGATCCGGCCCTGACCAAGCCCCAGCCCTTCACCCGAGCTGATGGCCGCCGTGTCCAAGTGCCGCTGATGGCCCAATCCGGTCGCTACGGCTACCGGGAGACCGAGCAGCTCCAGGTGGTGCGCCTGCCCTATGGGGAAGGGGAGCTGGCCCTGCTGATCCTGCTGCCCAAACCAGGGGTGAGCTTGGCAACCCTGCAACAGGAGCTCAGCCCAGAAACTTGGCAAGAATGGACGGGATCCCTGCCCACCCGCCCCGGCTCGGTGCGGATCCCCAAGTTTAAGCTGGCCTACGCAACCGATCTGGTGCCGGCTTTGCAGCAGTTGGGTATGGGGATCGCCTTTTCTCGCCGGGCCGATTTCAGCCAGATGACCTCAGAGCCGACGCAGGTCAGCAGAGTCTTGCACAAGGCGGCCATCGAAGTGGATGAAAAGGGATCCGAGGCGGCTGCTGCCACCGGGGTAATCGTCTCCCGCACCGCCAGCGACCGGCAGGAGCCCTTCCAATTCGTAGCGGATCGACCTTTCTGGTTTGCCATTGTCGCTTCTAGATCCGGCGACAACCCCGAGGCGCAAACTGTGCTGTTTATGGGATCCCTGGTGGATCCTGGATAAGGGGATCCCTCATGCTGACTGCGGAGGTCATGATAATCGAGGTTTTGGAACAAGAAAAGATCCCTGGGTTTGCCTTGGATTTGTCAGAGTTTTTTGCCGAACCTAAGTTTTAGTTCTTTGCCAACTTAGCAACAAAAGCCTTCAGGGTTCCGCGGCACCTGGTAAACTGGCTCCAAAAACGGGATCCCCTTCCATGGCGCTGGTTTACCTGCAAGTTCTGGAGCGCACCCCCAGGCGGCTGCGGATTGCCCTGCAAAGGTTTACCTCTGAGCAGCTGGCCTGGCGGGTGGTGGCGGGCCTGGGGTTGTTGGCGCTGGGATCCCAGCTCTGGCAGCCTTCCCCCCTGCTGGGGCTACTGGCTGTAGCAGCGGGCCTGGGGATTGGGATCCCTTGGGGGCTGGGGCAGATCTTGAGTGTGGATCGGGAGCGGCAGCGGGTGACCCTGACCCGGCTGGGTGGCCCTTGGGGGATCTGGCGGCAGCAGGTCTTCTCTTATCCTCTCGCCCAATTGCAAGGGGTGCGGCTGCAGCGGCTGGGACAAGAGATCTTGGATAAAGAAGCACAGGAAAGCTTTCAGCTACAAGCTCAGGTGCGGTTGCAGTTCCGTCCCCAGGTTTTTGAACAAGAGCTTGAAGAAGTGATCGCTTGTTTCAGTAGCCAATCGGCGATCAAAAAAGGCGAGCCGGAAGCCCTTGCCTTGGCGCAGCGGCTGGCAGGCTGGATTCAGGCCTATATGAACCCGTGAGGTTGCCTCATAAGCTGTTGATTGCAGTACTTGGCAATCCTTGGAAAGCTGTCGAGAATGGGTGTGAATTTGGATAGGTGCTTTTGCGAACCTTCACAGAACAGAATTTCGGCAATGCTAAGCCGTCATGACTATTCCTGAGGAGACTCTAGAAACCGTTAGCCTAGTCGTCAGGGATGCTTTGCGCAACTGGCCGTGGCTGCTTTTGTGGGCAGCCTCTTTCCTGGCGCTTGTCTTCTGGCAAAGGCGGCGGCTACATCAGGCCCAGGTTGGTTTTCCCGATATCGTCACCCTGGCGCGGCCCGATACGACATTGGTGGAGTGTAACGAAGTCTGCCAGAGGGTTTTTGGCAATTGGCGGGGCCGGCGCTGGATCGAGGCCTTGTTGCCAGAGGAGCAAGAGCAGGTGCGGCAGCAGATAGCCCAGCTCACCCCTCAGCAGCGCACCTTCACGAGGGTTGATAGGATGGTGGACGCGGCGGGACAGGTGCGGTGGTTTGAGTGGATCAACCAGGGCATCTTTGACCGGCGGGGCCGGCTGCAGTTTATTCGCGGGGTCGGCCGAGACATCACCAAGCAGAAGCAACTGGAAGACAATCTGCGGCTGCGGGAAGCCCAATTGCAAGCCCTCTTGGA
>NZ_JANSJB010000013.1:0-2913 GCF_047462355.1 Synechococcus sp. H55.9
CGGTGGTGGTGTCGTTAGCAAGCCATTCAATTCTGGGTGTGAACCTACACCTGGCTCTGCCAGAAGCCAGTCTACAGAGCTATGCCACCTGGATCGAGGCGCGTATTCAGGAGAGGCAGGGCGCCCAGGTGGTTACTTGTAACCCAGAGATGATCATGCAGGCGCAGCGGGATCCGGCCTTTGCCCAGGTGCTACAACGAGCAGAGCTGGTGATCCCAGATGGGGCGGGGGTGGTGTGGGCTTTGCGGCGGCAGGGGATCCGCGTCCAGCGGGTGCCGGGGATCGAGCTGGCCGAAGCCCTGATCGCGCTGGCGGCAGAACGGGGGTGGCGCTTGGCCTTGGTGGGGGGAAGGCCGGAAGTCAACCGGGCAGCGATTCAACATTGGCACGCTTGCTTTCCCTCTCTGTCCATTTGGGGCTACCACGGCTACTTCTCCCCTGCCGAGGAAGAAAACCTGCTGCACACTCTCCAGGACTTCCAGCCGCAACTGGTGTGGGTGGGGCTGGGCTCCCCGCGCCAGGAGCTGTGGATCCAGAGATGGCGCAGCCTCTTGCCCCAGGCCATCTGGATGGGGGTGGGGGGCAGCTTCGACATTTGGGCCGGCCAAAAACGGCGAGCCCCCCGCTGGTGGCGTGACCATCACCTGGAATGGTTGTATCGTCTCTATCAGGAACCTTGGCGCTGGCGACGCATGTTGGCTTTGCCCAGGTTTGCCTGGCGGGTGCTGTGGGATCCCGCTTCTCGCTGGCGCCCCTAGCCTGCCGGCGCTTCCTCGTCTTCCTCTTTTGTAGGCGCTTCCTTATGATGCTTGGTCAGCACATCGGCTATTCCCCTCGCGTTCACCGTTGGGCCGGTACAGCTCCCACTCCTCATCTGGCCCCCTTGAGCTTGTACAGCAGCACCCAGCCGGGATCTTTGCAGGCCCCAGCCAGCATGGTGTCCCTGCGGGGCGTGAGCAAGGTCTTCCCCAACGGCAACTTGATTTTTCAGGATGTGAACCTGGAGGTGCGCCGCGGCGAGTTCGTGTTTGTTACCGGCGTGTCGGGAGCGGGCAAGTCCACCCTCTTGCGACTGCTCTACGGGGACGAACAGGCCACCGAGGGCACGGTTGTGGTGGATCAGGTGTGCCTATGTTCTTCGGAAGGGCGGCGGCCCTACCGCATTCCACCCCGTCCGCTGGCGATGCTGCGGCGGCGCTTGGGGGTGGTCTTTCAAGACTATCGCCTGTTGGCCAACCGCACCCTGGCGGAAAATGTGGCCTTTGTGCTGCGCGCCCAAGGGCTGTCCCCCGCCGAAATCCGCCGCCGCATCGGGCCGACTTTGAAGATGGTGGGGCTGACCGAAAAGCGGGATCGCTTTCCCCATGAGCTTTCGGGAGGAGAACAGCAGCGCCTCAGCCTGGCCCGTGCCATTGTTAACATGCCGGTGCTGCTGCTGGCAGACGAGCCGACGGGGAACCTGGATCCGGAAAACTCGCTCTTGGTTCTCCAGATTTTGGAGCGGCTCAATTCTTTTGGGGTGACTGTCATCATGACCAGCCACGACCCCCATCTGGTGGAGCGGGCCGGCCACCGGGTGGTGCGCATGGAAGGAGGACGCCTGTATGATCTGCGCTGAGGCGCTGCATAGGGCGGGAATCCCGAAGATTGGGTTTACTGGCAGTGTTGGGCGGTAAACAGCATGCAATCTCTCTCCCGATTTCTCAACAAGATTCGCTATCTCCTGCAAGAGACTTTTTTGGGGTTGCGGCGGGGAGGCTGGCTGAACTGGGCGGCGGTGAGCACCCTGCTGGTGTTGCTGTTTTTGGTGGGGATCGGCGTGGAGCTGTCTTGGGGGGTGGATGCGACGGTGCGATCCCTGGGGGAGCAACTGGAGATCTCCGTCTATCTGGAGCCGGAACGCCAAGGGGTGGAGTTGCAGCCCCAGGTCGCCCAATTGCCCCACGTGGTGGCGGTGAAGGTCATCACCAAAGACCAAGCTTGGCGCACCCTCCTCATCGAGATGGGGATCCAGGATGAGGCGGCGATGGAAACCCAGTTGGGGGAGAACCCTTTGGTGGATGCCCTGCGGGTCAAGGCGGATTCCGCCGAAGCCCTGGGGGAGGTGGCGGCACAGATTCGCCAATTGGAAGGGGTAGACGAGGTGTACTACGGCAGCCGCATCGTGGAACAACTGGCCCAAATTCAGGAGATGCTGCGGCTGGGATCCCTGGGCATCACCGGGGTGTTGGCCCTGACGGCGGTGGCTGTGATCACCACCACCATTCGGCTGATCGTCATGGCGCGGCGGCGGGAGATCGAGGTGATGCAACTGGTGGGGGCAACGGCAGCTTGGATTTACTTGCCCTTTATTTTGCAGGGCTGCCTGTTCGGGGTGATCAGCGCGCTAGGGGCTTGGGGCTTGGTTCTGGGATCCCGACAGTTGCTGCAGGAGGTGCTGGAGCGGTTGATCGCCTTGCCCTTTCTCAAGGTGATGCAGGCGGATCCCGGCCAACTGGAGTTTTGGTTCTTGCCGCTGCTGCTGTTGGGGATGGGGGTTTTTCTGGGCACCGGCAGCAGCTTGATCGCAGTGCGTAAGTCGGTCGGGCGCTGAGCAAGGGAAGGATTGGCCGGTTCTCTGCTAAAATCAGGATCCCCTGTAACAATAGATGCCAAGGTTAAAACTGCGATGATGGCCCCACGCAAGCATCAACTGGCTATCGACAACGACGAGCTGATGCGTCGGGTAGAGGCTCTGATCAACGCCTCCAAAAATCGCTACCGCATCACAGTACAGGTGGCCAACCGGGCCAAGCGCCGTCGCTACGACGATCCCGACGATCTGGAAGATGGCTGGATGAAGCCCATCCGCCGCGCCGTCATCGAGATGTCGGATGAACTGACTGAGCCGGAAATCATCGGCGACGAGTAGCT
>NZ_JANSJB010000013.1:3013-6195 GCF_047462355.1 Synechococcus sp. H55.9
TGCAGGCCAGCCGGGCGGCTAAGGGCGATGAAGACCCTCGGCAGGAACCTGGTCTGTGAGGTCTTCTGGATCAAGATCCCTTTCCCGCGGACGGGCCTCCAGCCGCGACTCCATCAGGCGCAGCAGGCGGTGGGTCTCCTCTGGGCTGAGGCCCTGGATGCGCATCTCCAAGGGGCTGTGGAACCAGAGGGTTTGCTGCGGAAACGGAATCCGGATCCCGGCTTGGTCGAAGGCATGCTTGAGGCGACGGCGATATTCCCGCGCCACCCGCCACTGCTGTAGGGGCTGCACTTTGATCCAGATGCGCAGGGTGATCCCCCGCTCCCCCAGGTCATCGACGCCGTGCATCTCGGGGGGCTCGAGGATCTTGTCCCGCCAAGCCGGCTCCCGGTACATCTGGAGCGCCACCTGCTCGGTGATGCGGATGGCCTGTTCCAGGTCGTTTTCGTAGGCGATCACGATCCCCAAATCCACCCGCGACCAGCCGTTGGAGAGGTTCTCCACCACCCGAATGGCGCTGTTGGGAATGGAGATCAGGCTGCCTTCGGTGTTGCGCAACTGGGTTAGCCGCAGATCCATATGTTCCACCAGGCCGCTCCGCCCATCCACCACGATCACATCTCCTTCGGCAAATTGGTCTTCCAGCAAAATCAACAGCCCGTTGATCACGTCTTTGATCAAATCCTGGGCAGCCAGGGAAATCCCCAGCCCGATAAAGCCCAGGCTGGCCACCAAAGGGCCGATATTCACCCCCACCGAGGCCAAGCCGACCAGGGATCCCAGCAAAACCAGCGCGGTGGCTGTCACTCCTTTGGAGACACCGGCAAAGGTGCTGAGGCGTTTGCTGAGGCGATAGGTGGGGGCATTTTGCCACTGCTCCTGGCGCAAGGCGGCGAAGAGGCCGTCCAGCAGCAGGCTGCTCAGCCAAACACTGCCATAGGTCGCCAGGCCCACCCCTGCCAAGCGCAGCAGAGGGCCGCGCAGCGAGACCAGGAGAAACGTTTGCAAGGGTCGTGTTTGGGGGAAAAGGCCCAAACTCACCCCAACGCCGCCCGTCCACAGGCCAACCTGCACCAGGCGCAGCAGACGAATGTGCAGCTCCAAATAGGATGCCTGCCGTTTGCGCCCTGCCTGTTGTTCGACCAAGACGGGATCCTCGCCCGGCTCCCCCTGGAGGCGCTCCTGCACCTCTGCTTGGATGGCCTGGTACTCCGCCTGCAGGGCATCGCGTTTTTGCTGCAGCCGTCGTCGTTCTCGTTGACAAAGCCGGCTCAGGCTTGCCGCTGCTGCCAGAATGGCGAGGGCTATCAGGGCTTGGCGGCGCAAAAACTGGGGCTGTCGCTCCCGCTGCCAGGTGCGCAGGGCCTCCTCGACAATGCCCGCCACCTGTTCGGCCCAATCCATCGGCTGGCTGCCCTGAAGCTGAGCATCCAGAGAGGTGATGGTCATCAAATGGCGTCCATTCACCCGGATCACCGGCTGATTGGTTTGGCTGTCGAGGACGACCTCCACCCGCAGTGTTTCCGGGTCAAGGCCCGACTGGGCCAACTGGCGCAGGGTTTGTTCGATGGAGCGGGCCCGCTGCGACACCGGCGGCACGCTGCCGGGATCCCCCTGCAGCGCGGCGACCAAAAACAGCCGCCGCCCATCCAGCGTCACGGCCTCCGTTTGGATGGAGGTGGTGGGCAGGCTGAGCGCCTGCCGCAGCTCTTCCAGGGCATCCAAGCGGTTGAGCAAAGGCAGGTTGGAGGCGGTGCCGTTGTTTTGAGAAGTTTCCTGACCCCATGCCGGCTCGATGGCCGGGGATAGGGCGAGGGAAGTGCCGAAAAAAAGGAGCGGCCAAAGCAGGGATCCCGCTGTTCCCCGCCTCGATCTACTTGAAGCTTGCAGATTGTGCGGCATGAGCCGATGCTAAAGTTCTTCCATCAATCTAAGAAGAAGAAAGCAATGCCGAGAATGGCATAGGTGGCCAAGAGCAACAGCCCCTCCAGCCAGTTGGAGCGCCCGTCGCTGCTGACGGAGTTGACCAGCAACACCGAGACGGCGATCGCCACCAGCTCCACCATGCCGAAGTTAAAGTTCATCGGCTGGCCCAGCAGGTCACCGGCCAGGACCAGCAGGGGCGCCACGAACAGGGCAATTTGCATCGTCGAGCCCAGAGATACTGAGAAGGAGAGATCCATCTTGTCTTTCATGGCCACCGTAATTGCCGTCGCATGTTCGGCCGCATTGCCGATGATCGGCAGCAAGATCACCCCCATAAACAGCGAGGTAATGTGCCAATGCTCCAGAGTGTGCTCCAAGGTGCTCACCAACAGTTCCGACTCCAGTGCCACCAACACCGTCAACCCCAAAAGGGCCAACACCCAAGGCCATAGCCCAGGCTGCTCGGGCGGGGCCGTCAACACTTGGGGAATGGAGCCCTCCGCCTGCAAAACCGGATTGGGGGCCAGGCGATTGGCCGCCTCATTCTCTGCGGCTGCGGCCTCGTGAAGAGCGTAGAGGTAACTGTGGGTTTTGAGGGAAAACAGCAAGGTGAGGCCGTAAACCCCGATCAGCACCAGAGCCACCGCCGTGGACAGCTCTTGGATGGAGAGCGCTCCCAAGTTGGCATCGGCATAGGTGACCACACTGGGCAAGATCAAGGCCACCACCGCCAGGTTCATCACCGAGGCATTCATGCGGGCCACTTCGGGCCGAAAGCTCTGCTCGCGAAACTTAATGCCGCCCAAAAACATGGCCAGCCCGGCCACCAGCAGCAGGTTGCTGATGATCGAGCCGGTGATCGAGGCTTTCACCACCTCCACCAGCCCCGCCCGCAGCGCCACCAAGCCGATGATCAATTCTGCCGCATTGCCAAAAGTGGCGTTGATCAACCCCCCTATGGTCGGCCCGGTCAAGGCGGCAATCTCCTCGGTGGCTTGACCCATAAACTTGGCCAAGGCCACCACCGCCAAGGCGGCACAGAGGAAGACCAGATTGGGATCCCAGCCTCGGAAGTGCCCCACCCAAGATAGAGGAACTCCCGCCAGCAGCAGGAACATCAGGCCGTTCAAACCTCTCTGCCAACCTGCTGCAGAGCGATCCGGAGAACCCAGAGAATTTGCATTAGCCAGAGTCATGGTTGCACAAAAAGGGAGCGCCAATAGATGCCGTTTGGGTTTTGGAGAGCAGTACCCCCA
>NZ_JANSJB010000013.1:6295-10015 GCF_047462355.1 Synechococcus sp. H55.9
GCCATCTCCAAGAGTCTAACGGCTGCGAGGGGCAGTTGGATAGGTGCGTCTGGCTAGAGGGAGATAACCCGGTTGCGCTGCAACTGCCGGGCGATCTCGGCTCCCAATTGATCCGACAGGCGCTGCGGATCGGCAATTTTCAAAAAACTGCTGCCCTCCACCTCGAAAGGAAAGGATCCCTCGATGTCGTCGCGGGGCAGTTGTACCAGCAGCAATTGCTCGGGGCGCTTCGCTTGCAGGGCATAGCCCAACTCCAAACAGACCTGGGGACTGGGCAGAGGCCGTCCTCGGCCATTCACCTGCACCGGGGTGACATCGGCCACCACCAGCAGCGCGTGCTTGAGCTTGCGAATCAGGGCCGCGTCGATTAGAGGTGTCTCGCTTTCGCTGGGCAGGGATCCCTGCAGTTGCAGCGGAAGAACCGGTTGGTGATGGCGGTTAATGGTCTCCACCACCGCCTGCAACGCCTGGTGCAGCGTGGCGCTGGAGTCGGGGTAATCCGCTTGGCCACAAAAGTAGATGACCGGCTCCGTCATGTTCAGGGTGGCCCGCTTATTAAAGTAGATCTCGCGGCTGATCAAATCGAGGTTGGAGATGCTGTAGGCGCCGCTGCCCTCGATGTAAAACTCCACCAGCTCCCCTTCCAAGTAGCGCTGCCACCAGACAGAAGCCTTCACCTGCTCCACATCGTCGAGGAAATCGGCTCGCATCGCCGTTTTCAAGAGGCCGGTACGGCTTAGGCGCAGATCGGGAGCCCTCTGTTGAACTTGGGAGGCAGACAACACCGAATCCAAATACCAGGCTTTCAAAACGATGATCGCCATCGGATCCCTCTGCGCTTAGCCTCAAAGGTACCTGATTTTGGCCTGATTTTGGTCCGATCGCCGGGAGAACCGTTACCCTCGCAGCCGAGATACGAAGCCAAAGCAGTGAGGCCTCGGGGTCAGCTCGGCTCCAGCTGCAGGGCCAGATCCAGCAGCCGGTGGGCCAGGGTGGCCTTGGTTGTCCAAGGCAGCCGTTCTGGGCTGCCCTGCCGCGGGATCCAGTAGCCTTGGTTGTGGCTGCTGCCAAAGCCGCTCTCCGGCTGGTCGATGGGATTGGCCACAATGGCGTCCAGCCCTTTCTGCTGCAGCTTCTCCTTGGCTGAGGGGAGGGGATCCCCGCTCTGGGCGGCAAAGCCGATAAGAAGCTGACCGGGACGTCGGTGGCGGGCCAGGGCTGCCACCAGGTCAGGGACAGGCTCCAAGGGCAGCATGGGGGGCAGATCGCCTTTTGGCAGTTTCCCCGCGTAAACCTGGACGGGGCGCACATCCCCCACAGCGGCAGCCATCCACAAAAGATCCACCTGGGGAAACTCCGCCTGCAAAACCTGCTCCAGTTGGCCTGCCGTCTCCACCGGCATGGCCCGAATGGCGAAGGGTGCTGGATCAAAGGGGATCCCCAGCGGCCCATGCACCAGCGTGACTTCGGCCCCCCGACAGGCGGCTGCCACCGCCAGCGCCACCCCCATCCGCCCACTGGCAGGGTTGCCGATAAAGCGCACCGCGTCGATGGGCTCGCGGGTGCCTCCTGCCGTCACCAACACCCGCTTCCCTTGCCAGTCTTTTTTCCCCCCTGTCCAGAGCAGAGCCCGCACATACTCCTGCAGCGCCTCTGGCTCCAACATACGCCCTTCCCCCACCGCATCACAGGCCAGGCGGCCCCTGGCAGTGGGCAAGGCCCAGAAGCGGGGATCCCGTTGCAGCCGCTGCCAATTCTCGGCCACCGCTTCAGCCTTCCACATGTGGGTATTCATGGCCGGCGCCAGGGCCACCGGACAGTGGCAAGCCAAAACCACATTGGTGAGCAAATTGTCCGCCAGCCCCTGGGCCACCTTGCCCAAGGTGTTGGCCGAAAGCGGCGCAATCAGAAGAGCCTCGGCCCATTCCCCCAGCTCGATGTGCAGCGGCCGTCCCCGCGTGGCTTGCCAAAACTCGGCATCCGTGAAAGCTGGCTGGCGAGACACGGTGGCAAATGTCAGCGGGGAGATAAACTGTTCTGCAGCTTTCGTCAAAACCACCCTCACCTCTGCCCCCTGCTGGGCCAGAGCAGATACCAAAACCGCCGTTTTGTAGGCAGCAATCCCCCCGCTCACCCCAACCAGAAGACGCCGTCCCGACCAAAAGAGATCCATATCGAGTGACACTCAAACAGCCTTGTTTCCAGTTTCCCTGCTTTTGCTCAACTCCGGTGCCGCAGCGGGGATCCAGCGTCTAGAGACACTCAAAGACACTTTTATATGCCCTTGGCCCTGAGGGCCTGTCCCTTCCGCGAAAGTCTCCCCCACAGGTTCTGGCCTCTAGAGAAAATTCTCCACTACTGTTTTGCGCAATCACCCTTCAATCCCATTGCAGCCGCCGAACCTATTCTCTCTAATAGGAAGGTAAAGAGGAATTGGAGGAACCTCTATTGCAATCGCTGTTTGTTTCTGGCTACACTAACTGTTGTCCTTAAAACCACCTTGATATGGCTACAACCAGTAAACCAAAACCACTCACTGGCCAAGAGCTCCTCGACAAAGTAACTTCAATGGGAAATGCGGATCGCAAGGAAAAAGCTCGCGCCTGTGGCTATGTCACCTACACCAAGAATGGTCAGGAGCGAGTGAATCTGATGCAGTTTAACAATGCCCTGCTGAAGGCTGTTGGCGTGGATCTCGGTGCCAGTGACGAAAATGGATCTCGTGGCCGCGCTCCTACCTTCCGGGTTTCGGTTCATAAGAATGGCAATCTCCTAATTGGAGCTGCCTACACCAAGAAGATGGGCCTCAAGCCCGGAGATGAGTTCGAGATCAAGTTGGGCCACCACAACATCAAGCTGGAGCGCGTCAACTGATTGGCTGTCTCCCTGTACTGCTTCTCCCTGCTGGTGATCTCCTATCAGCTTGGGTGAAGCCCTCAATATGATTTTCAGCCTTTGGGAGCAGCAGCCTCTTCTTTTTGCTCCGGCGTTCATTGTTCGTCTACTCTACCAGACAAGGGATCCTCATGATCCGCTGGGGATCCCTGACGATCTGTATCTCATCAACGGCTGAAGCATGGATTAAGTTCGCTATTCTGACAACAGTAGAATTGGGTCTGCGGCAATGAACACTCCGACCGTACAGAATATCTTTCGCCACTGGGGACGGTGGCGAACTTGGGCGGGGCTGTTGTTGTTGGCAGCAATGTTCTTTATCAGCGGGTCTCATCCGTGGGTTTGGTCCCAGTCGAATGCGTCTTTACAGTGGGTCTCTTCTCAACCTGCCCCTGAACAGCAGGATGTTTTGATAGATGGAGTCATTCGGCTGCAATTCGATCGACCGCTGGATCCCAATCTACAACGGCTGGCGGTTCAGTTGGAGCCGCCGGCAGCGGTCATTTTCGACGTGCAGGGAGACGAGTTGTTGCTTAAGCCTCGAGATCCCTTGCGCTTCAGCACCGACTACACCCTTACGATTGCCCCCCAAGAGGGGCTGCCGCTGGAGCAGGCCATCCAACTGCGCTTTCGCACCGAGCCGCAGTTTACCTACGAGCGGGACATCAAACCGCTGCTGGAGGCCAGTTGTGTCGGCTGTCACCAGCCGGCGGGGCGACAGCGCACCCAGTTGCTGGATAGCTACGAGGCGGTTCTGGCCTACGTCAAGCCAGGGGATCCCAAGAGCGAGTTGATCGATCCCCGCTGGACGCGCCGCCACGCCAC
>NZ_JANSJB010000013.1:10115-16607 GCF_047462355.1 Synechococcus sp. H55.9
TTCTCAACGCCAACAATCCCAACCGCTCTCAGGCCCGCGGCGGATCCCCGGAGATCGCCTACATCCAGGCCCGCGGGCTGCCCCTCTCCCGTCTGGGCTTTTGGACGCCGGAGGAGGTGGAGATCGTCCGCACCTGGATCGTGCAGGATGGCGCCCCCCGCACCAGCGCCCGTGCCCAGAACTAGTCTCACCGCCATGACCGCTTCCCAACCTTTGGCCACGGTGATTCAGGGATCCCTGAGTCGGGGCTTGGAAGCTCGCCTCAACCCCGGTGTTTCGGTAGAAGACCTGCGGGTGGGCAAGTTTGTGGTGATTCAAGGGGAGCGCCACCGCTTCTTCGGTCTGCTCACCGACGTTACGTTAGCAACCAGCAACCCCCAGATCCTGGTCAACCCCCCCCGCCCGGAAGAGACCCTGCTGCAGGAGGTGCTGGCAGGTACCGGCACCTACGGGGTTATCGCCCTCACGCCAATGCTGATGTTGGTGCCGCGGCAGACGGAAGGGGAAAGGCTGTACCCCCTCATTGATCCCAAGCGGCCAGAAGATGGCGGCCCAGCCCTTCCTGGTGCCGAGGCGATGGAGCTGTTGCCGGTGAAAACGGTGCCGGCCCATTTTTCCCAGGTGTACGAGGCGCGGGAGCTGGACTTTCGCACCGTCTTCGGCTGGGAAGAGGACCCAACTCGGCGCAACTTCGCCATCGGTCAGCCCTTGGACATGGCGGTGCCCATTTGCCTAGATTTGGATCGCTGGGTGGAGCGCAGCAACGGCATCTTCGGCAAGTCCGGTACCGGCAAATCCTTCCTGGCCCGCCTGCTCCTGGCGGGCATCATCCGCAAACGGGCGGCGGTGAACCTAATTTTTGATATGCACTCCGAGTACGGCTGGGAGGCGGCCAGCGAGGATAGGCAGGCCACCACTGTCAAGGGGCTGCGGCAGCTCTTCCCCGGCCAGGTACAAATCTATACCTTGGATCCCGATTCCACCCGGCGGCGAGGGGTGCGGGATGCCCGCGAACTGTTTATTGCCTACAACCAGATCGAGGTGGAAGATCTGGCCCTGTTGGCGGAGGAGCTCAACCTCTCGGAGGCCAGCCTGGAAAACGCCATTATCCTGCGCAACGAGTTTGGCCGCGACTGGATCAGCCGGCTCTTGAGCCTCTCCAACGCCGAGGTTCAAGAGTTTTGCGAACAGAAGATGGGCAACAAGGCCTCGATCCTGGCCCTGCAGCGCAAGCTCACCCGCCTCGACGACCTCAAGTACATCCGCAACAGCTTGCCCCACAACTACATCGGCGAGATCTTGGAGGCCCTCAGCCGCGGCATCCACGTGGTCATCGAGTTCGGATCCCAGTCCAACCTGCTCTCCTACATGTTGGCAGCCAACGTCATCACCCGCCGCATCCACCAGGCCTATGTGCAGCAGACAGAGCGGTACCTGCAGTCCAAAAATCCCCTCGACCGGCCCCGGCAACTGTGCATCACCATCGAGGAAGCGCACCGCTTTCTGGATCCGCGGGCGGCCAAGCAGACCATTTTCGGCACTATTGCCCGCGAGATGCGCAAGTACTTTGTCACGCTGCTGGTGGTGGATCAGCGCCCTTCCAGTATCGACAGCGAGGTGATGTCGCAGTTGGGCACCCGCATCACGGCCCTCCTCAACGACGACCAAGATATCGAGGCCGTGTTCACAGGGGTAGCCGGCAGCCAGAACTTGAAAACAGTGCTGGCCAAGCTGGATTCCAAACAGCAGGCCCTGATCCTCGGCCATGCCGTGCCCATGCCGGTGGTGGTGCAAACCCGCTCCTACGACCCCAGGTTCTACGCCGAGATCGCCGATCCCGACTGGTCCCAGGCCGCCGATGCGGAGGTGCTTTGGGCAGCTCAGAAGGCCAAGGAGGAACTGGGGCTGTAGGGAGGGCTTCCCCACAAGCCAGTCATCAGGCGCAGCAAAAAGCAGCGCAGGGGCGGAAAGGCCATCATCCCGCTCAGGATCCAGCGCCGCATGACCACCAGGGGCCAGTAGGAGTTGGAGAAGGTGCGGGTGAGTAGATCCGTGAAGAGCAGCACCAGCCAGTTTTCCCAACGGCGACGGCGACCGTAGCGGCGCAGGACTTTGACATCTCCCAGATCCTCGTGCCGTTGCCAAGCAGCCAACAGCACCTGGGCCAAGGCAGCGGCATCGCGGATGCCGAGGTTCAGCCCTTGGCCGGCCACCGGATGGCAGTGGTGAGCAGCATCTCCCACCAACGCCAAGCGGTGCTGATAGTAGCGGCGGCTCTGGCGCAGACGGGCCGGGAAGACTTGGGGCGGGTTCAGCAAGGTGAGGCAGCCGCCCTGGACGCCGTAGTAGCGCTGCATCTCGGCCAAGAAGTCGGCCTGAGAAAGGGCCAGCGTGGCTTTGGCCTGCTCGTGGGGCAGGATCCAGACCACCTGGCAGCGATTGCCGGGCAGGGGCAGGATGGCGAAGGGGCCAGCAGGCCAGAAGCGTTCGTAGGCGATGTTTTGGTGGTCTTGGGCAGGGGCCACCAGGGCGGTGATACACGACTGCCAGTAGTCCCAGCCGTCGCTAGGGATCCCTGCCCGCTGCCGCACGGGAGAGCGCAGGCCGTCGGCAGCCACCACCAGAGCGGCGGCCAGTCGGCGCCGGCCCTGTGTCATTTCCAGCTCTACCTCGGCGGCAACCTTCCCGTAGGTTACCCTCTCCACCCTGGCTTCGTAGTAGCAGGTGATCTTGGGATCGGCGGCTACTTGCTCCTGGAGCACCTGCTGCAGCCGAGCATGTTCGCCGCAGTAGAAAACCGCCGTTTCCCCCACATCCTCCGGCCTAAATGTCACCCGCTGGGGAGCGTTGGCGTCGGTCAGAATCACCTGGGCAAAGGGCGTGATGTGGGGAGCCAGCGCCTCCCACACCCCGATGGCCCGAAAGATGCGGATCGACAGCGGCGAAAGGGCATAGGCCAAGGGGCGCTGCCTGACTGCCTCAGCCGACTGGGCCTCGATGAGGGCCAAGCGCAGGCCGGAGCCCTGCAGGGCACAAGCTAGAGTCAGGCCCGCAATGCCGCCGCCGACGATGATCACGTCGTAGAGGGCGTCCAGGGTATCCGGAGGGGGAGCAAGGAGCGTCATTGTCTCTTATTGGGTGCTGTGGCCAACTACTTCTGGGGAGGCGGAGTTTGCCGGCGTGGCGGCCCGCACCGCCCGGAACATGCCAAAGCGGCAGAGGCCGGTGCCGAAGGCCAGGCGCATGAGCAAGAAGGTGGGCACCTCCCGCAGCGACTTAATCAAGCCTACCAAGCCAAACTTCAGCAAGCCCTCGGGACGGACAATGCCCTGCCAGATGGAATCCAGCCAAGAAGGAAGGGTTTCTTGCGTCCAGTCGGCGGTTTCCACCTGCCCTTCCACCAGCCCGGTGGCTTGCAACTGTTCGGCAAACCCCTCGATGCTGGAAAAAGCGGGGTGCGACCACTGATCCAACAACTGCCGCATCACCAGCCGCTCCCAAAAGTTGAGGGGCTTTTGACGGTCGTCCCGCTGGTTCCAGTCCGCCACCACCAAGATGCCTCCCGGCTTGAGCACCCGCAGCATCTCGCTGGCGTAGCGGGCCTTGTCCGGCATGTGGGGCCCCGCTTCGATGGACCAGACCACATCAAAGCTGGCGTCGGGAAAGGGCAGGTTGAGGGCATCGGCCACCTGAAACCGGACGGGCAGATCGGGGGGGGTGAGCTCTTGGGCCCGCTGCACCTGCTGTGGGCTAATGGTGATGCCGGTTACGACAAAGCCGTAGTCGCGGGCCAAGATGCGACAACTACCGCCGATGCCGCAACCTACATCCAGCACCGTCGTCCCCGGCGGCAGCCGATCCAGCCCGCCCCAGCGCACCATCTCGTGGACAAAGTCGTGCTTGGCCTGGATGAAGTTCTTCCGCCGCGGCGGGGATCCGTAGTGGCCGAGGTGAATATGCTCGCCCCAGTAGAACTCCAGGATCCCGTCGCGGGTCCACTCGTCGTAAGACTTAGCCACGGATGCGGGAGACTCGTATTTGCGAGCAGTCAACAGGTAGGCTGCCAGACCCACGGCCAGCAGCAGAGCTATGCTCAAAGCCCAGAGGATTGGATTCATCGGATTATAGTCGTTTCAAACAAGATTAAGACACTTTGCCGCCGACCCAAGCGCTCCGGGCCTCTACCC
This sequence comes from Synechococcus sp. H55.9, assembly GCF_047462355.1. Lineage (NCBI taxonomy): Bacteria > Bacillati > Cyanobacteriota > Cyanophyceae > Synechococcales > Synechococcaceae > Synechococcus > Synechococcus sp. H55.9. The sequence continues at coordinate 14,303 of NZ_JANSJB010000013.1, forward strand.
TCACCCCCAACCCCTCTCCCAGAGGTGCCCAAGCGCTCCGCGCCGCTAACGCGACCACCCCCAACCCCTCTCCCAGAGGGAGAGGGGAGTTAGGGATAGCGCTCCGCGCCGCCGGCGCGTTCGCGACAGCGTTGCGTAGAAATAACGACGTAGAGAAACGTTTCATTGCTACTTGGTAGTGACTATAACTGTGCTGAGGGACGGCGATCATCGGTTGGATGGCGGCTGCCCGCTATTGGGAAGTCTAACAATGCGGCAAAGATCCAATCCCATTTTGCCCCATCCGCCAAGGGATGAAGTTTAGGATCCCGACGAGGGACGGCTGGACAAGATTGTCCAGCATGATTCCAGCATCAATGGGGATCGTTGCCATCATCCGCTGGGCTGGGTGGTCTTGCCAGACAAAAGGGTGGCGGCATAGCGAGCAGCTCCCTTCAACCCCACCTGCGCATTCACCACCACCTGCACCGACAGTTGCTCCAGGAGAGGACGCATCCGCCCTTTGTCCAAAAACGAGGACAAAAACTCTCCTTGGTGCAAGAGGCGCAAGAGCTTGGGCGCGATCCCACCGGCGATGAACAGGCCCCCGCGAGGCAGCAGTTGCAGGGCGAAGTTCCCGACCGCAGCTCCGTACAAGCTGATAAAAAGCCGCAGACACTCCACTGCCAGCGGATCCCGTGCTTCCATGGCGGCATTGGCAATTTGGGCTGCCGGGTCAACAGGCTCGGCCCCCTTTTCCCAAGCCTCAATTTGGGCCAGCAACTGTTCTTCCCCTTGCCCCCACCGACTATCCCGCAAAAATTGATAGATGGCAACAATTCCCTGCCCTGAGACCACCCGCTCGGTGGAGACACGCCCGTGCCGTTTTTGCAAATACCTCAAAAGCTCCCACTCTAAAGGGGTGCGCGGGGAAAAATCCACATGCCCTCCCTCGCTGGCATGAACCTGGTAGCCGCCTTCTCCCCAGGTGAGGTAAGCCTGCCCCAAACCCGTACCTGCTCCCATCACGCCAATCGGAGCCCGGGGTTGACGCTCACCCACTTGCAAGGTGTCCAGATCTTGATCGCCCAGGGCAAGCAGGCCATACCCCACAGCGCTGAAGTCGTTGATCAAGGCTACGCGCGGGATCCCCAGCTCTGCGGCCAATTGGCTTGACTGCAGATCCCAAGGCAAGTTGGTGATCTTGGCGGTCTGTACCCTTGCTCGCTCCATCACCGGGCCGGCCACCGCAAAACAGGCAGCAGCAGGCTGTGGATCTCGACCCAGCTCCTGCCGAGCCTGGGCCAGAAACTCTCCCACCATCGGGGCGAGGCTGACGAAATCTTGGCTGGCGTAGCGGCAATGATAAAGGCTGTGCTCGGGATCCTCGGCATTGACAAGGCTGAGGCTGGTTTTGGTGCCCCCGATATCTGCGGCCAACAGCAAGTCCATACGGTTTCCTCCGGCCAGCACATCGTTTCCACCCTGGCATCTCTGGAGAGGGAATGCCCATTTCGGCCTCCCGGAGCTTTCCCGCTCCTGTCACGGCGAAGAAGGTGCTATGTTAACTGATGTAAAGGTTTTTAATGTTGCATTTTGTCTTCCACACCTTTTTTGCCCCCTCTCCCAAATGAGCCTCTGCTGTCATCTGAGCATCGCCCTCTCCCAATTCAAAAGCGTTTCGGATCCCACCATGCCATTGGGGGAATGGCGGCTCTGCTCGTCTGCCTGCCCGTTTTTGTGCAAGCGCCCCTGGTGCGATATGCCCCCTGGGTGAGCTTGGTGATGTCTTTGGGCTGGTTGGGCCTCAGTTTGCATCTCTACTCGCAGCTCCGTACCCGCCTGTGGGGAGATTTGCTCTACGGCTTTACCCTGACTTGGCTGGCGGGATCCCTGTATTGGGGCTGGCTGCGCTTTGAGCCTCTTTGGCACATGCCCGTGGAAGCTTTGGGGATCCCGATTGTCTGGTGGGGGACACGGCAGCGGTTTGCCCGCATCGGCACCTGGTTTTATCTCGGTTCCCTGTGGGGCACGGCGATTACCGATCTTTACATTCACTCGGTGGGCTTGCTGCCGGAGTGGCGACAGGCGATGCAGTTCGACCGCTTGGATCAGGCGGTTGTCCCTTTCATGGCCGCTCTTGACAAAATGGCTACCCCCTGGGGCCTGAGTTGGGGCATCGGCCTGGGCCTTCTCTTGCTGGGCGCTGGGTTGTGGATGATTCGGGGATCCCGCCGCCTGCACCATTGGGCCTTTGCCGGAGCAGTGCTAAATACCCTGTTGGTGGATGGTCTTTTTGCCTGGGGGGCGGCTTTGCTGCGGTGAG
>NZ_JANSJB010000013.1:16707-20655 GCF_047462355.1 Synechococcus sp. H55.9
GGCCTTTGCCGGAGCAGTGCTAAATACCCTGTTGGTGGATGGTCTTTTTGCCTGGGGGGCGGCTTTGCTGCGGTGAGTCAGGCTGCCGGGATGGCCGGTTCTGGCTCGGCAGGAGGCAACTCCGGTGCCGGTGCGGGCTGAGGCAGAAAGTCGATGACCCTCCAGGTCTTAGCATCAGGCGAGCCGTAGGCCAGTAGCCACCGTTCGGGCACGGTTTGGGGCTCTGCGTCAGGCGAGCGCTGCGTAGCAACAGTTTGTGCCTTTTGGTGGGCCAAGGTGAGCTGAAAGGGATCCCCTTTGCGGCGATAAGGACGGCGGGATCCCGGCGGCTTCACGATCAGGGTGTAGGTACCGCTGAGGTGATGGCCTTCCAGCGTTTCTCCTGTTCTTGCGGAGCAACAGGCCAACAGCAAAGGTTCACGGCGATCCCGACGGATTTTCACATCTTGCACTTCCAGCCGGGCCGACAACTGCTCACTGCCCACCAAGGAGGCCACCGGCTCGGACAAATGAGCGATCTGATAGGCAAGGGCCTGCTGCACAATCGGCTTGGGCGGCCTGGGGCCGCAGCCGGCCAGCAGCCCCACCAGCACAATGGCCACAAGGCCGAGGATCCTGCGAATTCCGCCGCGCCAAGCCGATCCCCGCCACCTCTCCCCCGGTTGTGGCATCGCTTCTCGTAAGGCCATCAGATGGTCACTAAGGTGGGGTGTTGCTTCAAGTATTCCGTATTCACGCCGGACTCGCGGGTGAGGGCCACCAGACCGGTACGGGCGATCTCGCGGATGCCAAAGCTGGTCAACATCTTGATGATCGCCACCATTTTGCCCGGATCCCCGGTCACCTCGAGGGTCAAAGACTCCTCCGCCACATCCACAATCCGGGCACGAAACATTTGGGCGACATCCATGATGGCGGAGCGGGTCTCGGGGCTGGCATTCACCTTGACCAGCATCAGCTCCCGTTCCACACAGGGGACGTGGGTGATATCGGTAACTTTTAGCACATCGATGAGCTTGTAGAGCTGCTTCGTCATCTGCTCCACGTCGTGCTCATCTCCCTGCACCACCATGGTGATGCGAGAGATCCCCGGTCGTTCGGTGGGGCCGACGGTGAGGCTGTCGATGTTAAAGCCGCGACGGGCAAACATCCCCGCGATGCGGGTTAAAACGCCAGGCTGATCCTGCACAAGGGCGCTGAGGGTGTGTTTCACGGTAACCAAAGAGAGAGCTACGCAGAGGATAGGGAAGCAAAAGAGAGGTTGGGAAACGACCGTACCCTGAGGAAATTTTACGCCAATTTTGCGGGAGTGTTTTTTCTATTGCTCTGCCCACCCGGCCTCGGCAACCGCAGAGAATACAGAGGGTATGTAAGGCCGCGCAGCCTCTAACTCTGCAAAGACCCGCGCGTAACCCCCAATTGGCTATGTAGCTTCAGCTCGCGCCACAGCTGGGATCCGCTCATCCGGCCTTGGAGAAGCTGTTGATAGCAGCGCAAGGTTTGCCGGATCTGCTCGGGGGATTCCTGCAAGAACTCAATGCGCAGATATCGCAACCCCAGATCCAGCAGTTTTGGCACATGCTCGGCCCCGGTTTGGGCTTTGCCGTTGTAGAGAGTGTTGCGGCAGCCGGCATCGGCTTTCAAAATGTGCTCGACATTGGCCCTATCCCTCAGCCTCACCTCGTGTTTTTCGCAGGGACGGCCACAATTGGTGTAGTCGGTGCCGCGGGACAAAAAAGCGCAGAAGACGCAGTGCTCCATGTGGAACATGGGCATGTGCTGGTGGATGGTGACCTCGTACCAGTGGGCGGGGCCGGCCTGGAGCAGGGATCCCAGTTGCTCGTGGTTGAGGTCATAGGAGGCCGTCAGGCGCTCCAAGGGGTAGCGGCTTTTGAAATAGTGGGCGGTGATGGGGTTGGCCACGTTCAAGGAAAAATCGCCGATGCAGCGCTGGCCGGCAAAAAAGCGCAGGTGGTCGTAGTTGCGCACCAGATAGCCATCGGCTCCTGCTGCCAACACCTGTTTGAGGATCCAGCTTTCTCCCGGCTTGGTGATGCGGGGCGGGGCCGCCCACAGCTCCACCTCAGGGTGAGCGGCCTTGGTGGCGCGGATAACTTCCCGGTAGCGGCGGGGATCCTCCAACTCCAGGTAGATCTGCCGGATGCCACAGGCAATTGCCGCCGGCAACTGCTCTGGATCCCGCACCAGCACCACCAGTTGGGGCGATCCCCTTTCCGGTTGCTCCGGGGCGGGCAGCAGATCTGGCCAGCGAGCTTCAGGGTTGAGCTGCCAGCGGCGGGGCCGAGCCCGCAGCGCCTGCAACTGCTCCACGGCTTGGCGCCGCATTTGGTTGAGGACGCTCAGCGGCAGCATCACCTCTCCTTCCAGGGCATTGTGCAGGGATCCCAACTTGAACGGGGTGGAACCCAAACGACCCAGTTGCTGCCGCAGCTTCTCGTCGGTGAGGGGTTGGTGATGGGCAGGCTGCAAAGGCACCGGCGAATCCACCCGCACCACGTGGCCCTCTTCATCCCGCAGGATCAGCGTCAGGGGCAAGCCGGCCTGGCCGTGAACTTCCAGGTGGACGGGGCGTTGAAAGCGAGGCTGATCCCCGGCATAGCTCTGGCGCAGGCGTTTCTCCAGCTCCGGGTCGCTGGTCTTCCAGAGGCGATCCCCTGGCCGCAGGCGTTTGAGGTCAATGGCCCCCTGGGCAAAGCCAAGCCAGGCCAGCCCCTGCTTCTTGTGCACGCGGTAAACCCGCCCCCCCTGCTCCGGCTCTCCCTGGTCGAACACCACGCCATCGCCCGGCTTGAGGGGAGCCTGCAGGCGCACCCCCACCTGATCCCCTTCGATCCGCAGCACCTGCCCCAGGTAAACCCCCCGCTTCTTGCCAAAACGGGCATGCACCAGCTCTTGGTTGTTGATACCCCGCAGCCAGCCGGTATACAGCCCGCGGGAAAAGCTCATCTCCAGCTCATACCACTCCTGAGCTGAGGGCTGCCACGCCTGCCCTGCCCCCAGGGCGTCCAAGGCCTGGCGATAGATGCGCGTTACATTGGCTACATACTCCGGCGATTTCAAACGACCCTCAATTTTTAAGCAGTGGATCCCCAGCTTGACCAGCTCCGGCAGCACCTCCAGACCGGCCAGATCTTGGGGGCTGAGCAGATACCGCTTCTCCCCCAGATCGCGCCGCATCCCGTCTACCACCAGCTCGTAGGGCAGGCGGCAGGCCTGGGCACATTCTCCGCGGTTGGCCGAACGTCCTCCCAGCGCCTCGCTGGTCAGACATTGCCCGGAATAGGCCACGCACAACGCCCCGTGCACGAAGATTTCCAAGCAGACGGGGGATCCCTTCTCTTCCAGATGGGCGCGGATCTTGGCCATCTCCTTGAGGGAACACTCCCGCGCCAGCACCACCACCTCACAGCCCAACTCGGCGGCAAACTCTGCCCCGATACCGCTGGTGACGGTCATCTGCGTCGAGGCGTGGATGGGGAAATCGGGAGAAAGATGACGGATCAAGCGTGCGATGCCAATATCCTGGACAATGACCGCATCCACCCCCGCCGCGATCATCGAGCGGATGTACCGCTCCGCTTCCTCCAGCTCCCCCGGAAAGACCAGAGTATTCAAAGTTACATAGCCTCGCACCCCCCGCTGATGCAGCCAAGCCATCAGCTCCGGCAAATCTGCCTCTGTGAAGTTGCGGGCGCGTAGGCGGGCGTTGAACCGCTCCAGCCCGAAGTAAATGGCATCGGCCCCGTTTTCTACCGCTGCCTTGGCACACTCCCAATCTCCTGCCGGCGCCAGCAGCAGCGGCAGCGCGACGGGCAAAGCCGCCGCCGCAGAACTTGTCCCAGACGTTTTCATCGCCCCACCCGGAGCAAAAGGGATCCTTTCCCATTCAAAAGCAAAAAACCTGAGGAAGGGATCCCCTTTCCCAGG
>NZ_JANSJB010000013.1:20755-40530 GCF_047462355.1 Synechococcus sp. H55.9
GAGGCCAGCAGCACATTCAGGATGCCGGTGAGGATGGCGCTGAACAAGGCCAGCGTGATGTAGCGCCCAACAGCCGGGTTTGAGCCCAAAAGCCGATCGGAAGCGCTGATGGTGAAAAACAAAGACCAGGCCTGCGTGGCGTTGATGGTCTCAAATTGGTTGAATTCAGGGGTAAAGATCTTAGCCATGGTTTAATGCTCCTCGGAAGCATGCGTTTGTCCCCCCACCTTAACAAAAGTTAACAGTAGCTGCCACGTTCGCGCGGCTACATCAGAGCCCTGATGCACAAGGCTGGGGTAGGCTGCCTGTTGTGGAAAAGCTGAGCATACAATTATCAGCTCGATCTGAACCGATCTGCTGTTGGGTAGATCTGCATCTAGCGTGGGTCGATTTTATGCGACTCCGTATATAGTATTGAGTGATGCGGGATCCCCACCCCAAATAGGGGCTTTGCCCCTCGACAGGAGTCGAGCAGATGTTCTAACCTTGGCTTCTAGGGTGGCCCAAGAGCGCTCTTTGAGGTCAGTGAGCCGGGGTGTTGTCAGCGACGGCCAGCCGCGAGTCGATGCCGAGGGTGTGCCGCATCGCTAGCCTAGCCCTGTCGAGCAGGTTCAATCCGGGTGGCTTCTGCCTTGCCCGATCTGTTGGTTAGTACTTGAGGGATCTAGCCCTATAGCAACCAGAACAAGGCGCGATGCCGGGAGTGGAGATGAGAATGATGCGCTGTAACGTAGTGTCGCCTGCCCGATCCCTCTGCTGCTGTGTAGCTCGGGTGAGCAGTATAGCCGGGATCCTGATCGGGACAGCGTGGGCGAGCTTGGCCATGACTCCCGCTTGGGCTCAGGGGAGTGCTCCACCGGCTCAGGCAACCGCAGGCCCCATGAGCCGGCAAGAGGTGGCAGAGCGGCTGAGCCTGGTGCCTGTTTTTGCGGTTGTGTCTCAGAACGGCACACCTGTTGTTGCCAATGTGGAGCGAGATGGCCGCACCATTCAAGTGGTCTCCTTCTGGCTGGATCAAGCCCAGGCCCAAAAAATGTTGGAGCAGGTGAAAGCCAGCAACCCCGAGATAGCCAGCCAAGCCCAGGTGGTGCCTCTCTCGCTGGGGTATGCCTACGAAAAATCGGAAGAGGAGCGCGCCAAAAATAGCGATCTGTACTTCGAGGTGGTGCCGCGGCCTGCTGATGTGGAGGCAGCCAAGCAGGTACTGAAAGAAACCAGCAAAGATGTGCCTCCAGAAGCGATCGGCGTGCCTCTGTTCTATGGCCGCTCCGGAGAGGGGCTGCTGACCATCGAGCAGGATGGTCAGGAGGTGGTGCCCTTCTTCTTCGACCGCAACGATCTGCAGCGAGCTTTGGATCGGGCGGCAGCCCAGAACCCGGATGTGGTTGGAAAAACCCAGATTGAGGTCACCTCCCTGGCCATTGTGGTGGAGCGCATGCTGGCTCCCGATGCCCAGGCCGATGTGCAGAAGATCGCCTTTATCCCTTCCCGCTCGGCGCTGGAATACATCCAATCGTTGGCTCGGCCTGCCAACCCTTCTGCCAGTCCCCAGCCTCAGCGTTAACCCAACCCCCAGTCATGCTGGCAGAACGGAATCCTTTGAGATCCCCCTCGACTCTGCTGAGGCGATTGCTGGAGTGGCGTGCCCAGGCCCTGAGGGCGGCAAAAGCGGCTGGGATCCCTGCCGAGGAGGTGGAGATTCTGCTCAAGGAACGGCTGGGGTGGGGGCCGTTGGAGCGGCTGCTGGGTCGCGCTCCGGCTGGGGCGGGGGAACTCCTGGAGGAGGTAGAGGCCCTTTGGCAGCAAAGGGTGGAAAAGCGCGTCCCTCTGCAGTATCTGTTGGGCAAAGTGGAATGGGCCGGCTTGAGCCTACGGGTGACCCCGGCGGTGCTGATCCCACGTCCGGAGACCGAGCTGCTGGTGGAGCAGGCTTCCCTCTGGTTACAAGCTAATCCTCTGCCGCCCGCATCCTGCTTGGCCGACCTGGGCACCGGCAGCGGGGCCATTGCCATCGCTTTGGCCCAGCGACATCCCCAGTTGCAGCTTCTGGCGGTGGATTCGAGCCCGCAAGCCCTAGCCGTTGCGGCGGACAACGTGGCGGCCCACCATTTGCAGGAGCGGGTGCAGTTGCTGCTGGGATCCTGGTTTGTGCCCTTGGATCCCTGGCGGGGGCGGCTGCGCGGCCTGGTTTCCAACCCGCCCTACATCCCCACCGGGGAGCTGGCCCATCTCATGCCCGAGGTGCGGCTGCACGAGCCGCGACAGGCCCTCGATGGCGGGGAAGATGGGCTGGCCCACTTGCGGCTGTTGATTCAAAGGGCACCGGACTACCTGGCCCCCAACTCCTTTTGGGCGGTAGAAGTGATGCGAGGACAAGCCCCTTGGGTGGCGGAGCAATTGCGAGAGAGGGACTGTTATCGGCAGATCCAAGTTCACCGCGATCTGGCGGGGATTGAGCGGGTGGTCAGCGCCCACTTCGTCGGGTAGAAAAGGGTAGGATCCCCATGGAGTGGGGTATCTCCAGAGCCTGCTCGCGTCAGGGGGACGTAGTCCTTACTGTGCAAAGCTTAAAGATCCGAACCCAAGGATCTGAACCTCGACGGGATCCCCTGTCCTTCGTCCGGAGCACCTTTTGAGGAAACCCGCAGCCAAACCCGATCCAGCTTCCCAGCCGGCGGCCCCTGCCGACAGGCAAGAGGCCGTAGATTGGCAATTTGCTTTTGAACGCTCTGAGGTGATGCGAGCCTTTCAGCAAGAGTTGCTCGTCAGCATTGGCCACGAGCTGCGCAACCCCCTCAGCAGCCAGATGGGATCCCTGCAGTTGGTGTTGTCGGATCTGTGCGATTCCCCGGAGGAGGAGCGGGAATACATTCAAAGTGCCAAAGAGTCCGTAGAGCGCTTGATTAAGCTGCTCGAGGAATACACCCGCCTGGCTCGCCACGATCTGCCCATTCAACCCCTGCAACCGGAGCCGACCCAACTCCGCCCCCTGCTGCAAGATGTGTACAGCCTAACTCGCCTACAGGCCCAGGATCAGGGCATTCGCTACGAGTGGCCGATCCTACAACCACCTTCTGTTTCTGAACCGTCCGCCCTCCCGGACAGCCTTATGGTTTGGGCGGATCCCCACGGTTTGGTGCAGGCTCTGCTGGGGGTGTGTCGCTGGGGCATCCGTGCCCTGCGCTATGGTTCGATGGCTCTGCACCTCTATCCCATCGCAGCAGCGGAGGGGCACCTGTGTCTAGAGTGGAACCTGGAGGGACGGTGCCATGTGCCCGTTGAAACAAAGGGCAGTGCTACTTGGCGGGTGAGCGAGCGGCTCCTGAGAGAAATGGGGGGCGATCTGGAGCTTGGCGAAAGCGGCCTCCACCGGGTTGTCATCAAGGTAACCCTGCGCCTCATCCAGTGATCCCAGACAGGTAGGCTCAGCGGCTGCGCAGCCCCGGCCAATTGGCATCTGCCTTCTCGATCAACCCGGGAATGTCCCGCTCCCAGTTGCGCTGTACCCGCCGGTTGGCATTCAAGTACAGCTTGTCATCGACAATTTTCCAGGCAAAGGGATCCACCGGGTAAAGGTAGTTGTGGGCCACGGCCCAAGCACAAAACCCGCCGTACTGGGGGGCAAAGCGCTCCGGGTTGCTGCGAAACCGCTCCCGATTGTCAGCAGTGGCAAACCGCCAGGTCACCCCTCCCCACTCCCATTCATAGGCTGGGGATCCCTCGACCGGCTTGCCATCGATAAAGTAGGCCACCGGGTCATAGCCGCGCAGGGCCAGGCCATCCACCGCAAAAAAAGGGCCCGGGGATCCCTCCTCGGCAGCTCCAGCCACCTGTCCTTGGGCTGGAAGGGACAAGAGCGAAGCTGAATAAAAAGCAATAACCCCACCCCCAACCATCAGCGGCAACGAGAGCAGGATCCAACGACCTGTGCCCATAACAACCTCCCAAATCCTGAGAAAATGCCCTTTGCCTCGAGAGAGCGGCGCCTTCCTCCTCAGGTTTGGAAGAACGCCGGCGATGACCTCGACTTTTGCGAGCTGGCAACAGCTTGGCTGCGCCGGGGGAAATTTGCCTGTGATTTGGATCTGGGAGATCCCAAAAGTTCAACCTTCCCGGCGCAAGGCCAACTCCGCCCGATCCAGTTGCATCAGCACCCGCTCCACCTTCTCCGGGTTGAGAGGTCGGTTGGAGGTGCGGTACTGGGAGGCCAGCGTATTAAACACGGTGCGCAGGGTGGTGAAAGACTGGAGCTTGTCGTAGCGTTGGCCGTGGTAGCGTCCTGCGAATTCTTGCATAGCCTCCATCGCTTCCGCCCGCGCCTCTGCCGGGTTCATCACGGGATCCGCTTCCGAAAGGACGGTGCGCAGGGTTTGGATCAGGGTCATGCTGTCTTCGTAGTACTTGCCGGTAAGACGGGCCGCCTGAGCGCTTGCGGTCGTCCAGCCCAGCACCAGGATGACCGAGAGGAGCAGGCCGACAAGGCGTAGAAAAAAAGTTTTCAGCATGGGAAGCTTGCCTTATGTAACTTATCTTTAAGCATAAGTCACGGCGACGCCCCAGAGGAGCTCTTGAAAAGATGCTGTTCCCACTCTTTAGCCACTTACCGCCCGAGCTGGCCCCCTACCGATCCCACGCGATCATGTTGGCCATGATTCTAGGATTTGCCTGTGCTCACAGTGGGCTGGCCTACTTGCGGCCTTGGGGGGAAGCTTGGCTGGGATCCCGTTTGTACCGCCTTCTTTTTGCGCTGGTCAGCCTCAGCTTGGCGCCGCTGTTGCTGATCTACTTTTTTAACCATCGCTACGACGGGGTGATCCTCTGGGATCTCCATGCTGTCCCCGGCATCCACACCACCGTTGTTCTTTTGTCAGCGCTCTCGTTTTTCTTTTTGTATCCGGCTACCTTCAATTTGCTGGAGATCGCCGCCATTCAGAAGCCGGAGATCCACCTGTTTGAGACCGGGATCATCCGCATCACCCGCCACCCCCAAATGGTGGGCCAGGTGATCTGGTGTGTGGCCCATTCCCTTTGGATTGGCTCCAGTTTTATGCTGGTCACCTCCCTGGGGCTGGTGGCCTATCACCTGTTCGCCGTCTGGCACGGGGATCACCGTCTGGAGCGGAAATACGGCCAGGCCTTCCGCGATCTCAAGGCCCGTACTTCTGTGATCCCCGGCTTGGCCATTCTGCAGCGGCGACAACACCTGCAACCGCGAGAGTTTCTGCGCTGGGCCTACCTAGGGGTGTTCAGCTTTGTAGTGATTCTTTATGCTTTCCATCCGCAAATGGTTTCTGCAGCCAGCCAAATTGCCTGGTAGCATGATCCCAAACAACTTCTTTAGTCTGGGAGTGATGAACTTGCAAGTTGCTTTAGATGCTTTTAATCAAGAACTTTTGACAAGTGACGGGTTGGTGTTGGTGGATTTTGGCGCCCCTTGGTGTGGCCTGTGTCGGTTCATTCAGCCGATTACCGACCGTCTCGCAGCAGAGTGGGGCGGCGCAGTTAAGGTGCTGCGGGTGAATGTGGACGACAATTTTTGGCTGCCGCGCCGCTATCGGGTGCGCTCGCTGCCGACCTTAATTTTGTTTGAGAAAGGTCAAGAAGTGCATAGGTTAGAGCACTTTGCCAGCCGTGATGAGGTGATCCGGCGCTGCGAGCAGTTGTTTCTCGCCCACCTGCGCTATGTGGGTTCGGGTGCCTGCTCCTCCTCGCTTGACCCCCAAGCCCCGCCGCCAGGGGTGTAGAGGGTGAGCACATCGCCGGCTTTCAGGGATCGGCTGGTTTTGCTGGGCAAGGGATCCCCGTTGACGAGGTTGATCCCCACCTGGCCAGGCTCGCCGCCTTCTTCCCCTTGGGGGGCATGGTGGCGCCGGTCGGTGAGCAGGGAGAGGGTGCAATCTTGCAAGGTCTGGAGGGAGCGGATCAGCCCCCAGCCGCCCCGCTGGCGGCCATGGCCGCCGGAATCTGGGCGTAGCTCGTAGCGCAGCACCCGCAGGGGATACTCCAGCTCCAGAGCTTCGATGGGGGTGTTGAGGGTATTGCTCATGCCCACGTGGACGCCGTCCAGGCCCGGTCGCTGCCGGCTGGCTCCTTGGCCGCCCCCCAGGGTTTCGTAGTAGGTGAAGTGGCGGTTGCCGAGCACACAGTTGTTCATGGTGCCCTGCCCCTGGGCAATGGCACGGGATCCGGCCACCGGGGCTAGGGCTTTGAACACCACATCGGCAATGCGCTGCGAGGTTTCCACGTTGCCCGCCACCACCGCCGCCGGAAATTGGGCGTTCACCAGGCAGCCGGGCGGGGCTACGATCTCGATGGGATCCTCCAGGCCGACATTGCTGGGCGCCGTGGGATCCAACAGGCAGCGCAGGGCAAAGAGCACCGCCGAGCGGGTCACAGCCAAAGGCGCGTTCAGGTTCCCCGCGGTGGCCGGGGCTGTGCCGGCAAAGTCCACCCGTAGCCTCTCCCCCCTTACCTCAATCTGCACCTGGATGCGGAGCGGCTCGGGCGGATCCCCGTAGCCCTCCAGGTAGTCGCAGGCGGTGTAGATCCCAGCGGGCAGAGCGCGGATCTGGGCCTGCATCCGCCGCCGGCTGTAGGCGATCACCCCGGCGATCAACTGCCAGGCCTCTTCTTCTCCAAAGCGGGCCAGCAGCTCGCGAAACCGGCTCACCCCCACGGCGCTGGCCCCCACCTGGGCCTGCAAATCCCCCCGCCGCTGCTCAGGGTTGCGCACATTGGCCAGGATCAGGCGCAGCAGATCGCCCTGCCAGCACAGCTCCCCCGTCAGGGTCATTTGGGCCAGCCGCAGCGGCGGGATCACCAGCCCTTCCTGCCAGATTTCCGTAGAGTCGGCCGGCATGGAGCCGGGGCGCATCCCCCCAATATCGGCGTGGTGGGCGCGGTTCACCGCGTAGGCGCAGACTTGTTCTGGATCCCCCAGGCCGGGGATGGCCGTAACCACCGTGATATCCGGCAGATGGGATCCCCCCTGGTAGGGATCGTTGAGGACGAACACATCGCCGGGCCGCGGGCCGGCTGCCACCACCGCCCGCACCGCTTCCGCGAGGGCGCCCAGGTGCACCGGAATGTGGGCCGCCTGGGCAATACAGTCTCCCCGAGCGTCGAACAGGGCCGTCGAGCAATCCCGCCGTTCCTTGATGTTGGCCGAGTAAGAACCGCGGATGAGGCGCGCCCCCATCTCCTCGGCGATCCCCGCCAGCGCATTGGCCATCACCTGCAACCGGATGGGATGGGAGACGCTATCCATGCTCCTCACAGCCTGCGCCCCAGCCAAACAGCCACCCTGCGGATCCCTTGCCAAAACTGGAGACGCCGCTGCCAGCGGTCGAGGGTATGGCGATTCTCCTGCAGCCGATCCCGTAGGCGCAGCAACTCAGCCGGCGTGGGAGCCAAAGCCCGCTCAGCCGCCTCCCGCCAGTCGGCCATGGCCCGCTCCGTAACCCAGAGCGCCGACCGCAGGCTCAAAAGGACAGGAACGAGGGCGAGCAAAGCCAGAAACAGCAGCCCGTTAAGGCCGCAAACCGCCCAGACCGCCCATCCTGAACTCCAATCTGCATTCACTGGAAGCTTACTGCTGCTGCAGCATCAAGGGGCGCAACACACGGCCATCGCCGACCACCACCACCGTGGACAACACCTGTCCGCCGCGCCGGAAGGTAATGGGTACCCGCTGGCCCACCGGGGTGTTTTGGATAATTTGCTGGACGTGCTGCACCGAGGTGACCCGCTGCCCGTCCACCCCAATCAAAATATCTCCCTGGGCCAGACCCGCTTGTTGAGCCGGGCCATCCTGGAGCAGACCAACCACCTGCACCCCTTGGATTTGAGGCGCGGGGCCAAACAGGCGACGACTGACGGCACCTTGAGCTGGCTGTCCATCCACCGTTTCGATGGCAACCCCGATAAAACCGTTGCCTAGGACAGCAGGCGACACCTGAGCCCCGAAACTGTCAACCTGAACCGTGGGGCTGTAGAAGTTGTAAGCTTCACCCCCAACCGAGTCACAGGGGTAAGCCACAACGGCATCTGCCAGCAAGAGGGAAGCAGGCAGGGCGAGGGCAAGCTTAGACAGATGAGTTATTTTCTGCATGGTTCGACCCTGGAAACGGCGAAGTAAAGACAAGTTTGCTTTGACAAGACGCTGGAGTGGAGGAACCAGCCCAAGATCAATTAACAACAATCAGAAGGAGCCAGTGGCGGAAGCCATCGACCAGGCAGCCTGCACCGCTCTTCCCTCAGTGATAAACCCAAAATCGCCGACTGTCGATAGGCTTGGCCGTGCTCCGGGGCTGGATCCCAAGGTTTTGCCGGCATTCCTGTAGCAATTCTTCAAGGTCTTGGGATCCCCAACCCAGGCTATCTCAGCGGCTCACAGACTGGCGCAGCGATCCGTGGCCTGCAGCAGGGCGGTGCGGATCCCGGGCTCGGTGATGGAATGGCCGGCATCGGGAATGAGGTGAAACTCCGCCTCTGGCCAGGCCTGGTGCAGCTCCCAGGCGGAAATGGGCGGGCAGACCACGTCGTAGCGTCCCTGGACGATCACAGCCGGCAGATGGCGCAGGCGCTCCACCCCCCTAAGGAGCTGGTCTTCAGGATCCAAAAAACCCCCATGGACGAAGTAGTGGCACTCGATGCGGGCAAAGGCCTCGGCAAAGGTCTCCTGGCCAAAGCGCTCGATGAGCTCAGGGCTGGGGATCAACTTGCTGGTGCTGGCCTCCCAGATGGCCCAGGCGCGGGCCGCTCTCAGCCGCACCTGGGGATCCGGGTCGTTGAGGCGGCGGTGGTAGGCTGCCAGCAGGTCATCCCGCTCTTCGGGAGGGATGGGCTCCAGGTAATGTTCCCAAGCATCGGGGAACAGGTGGCTGGCCCCCGACTGGTAAAACCAGCGGATCTCAAAAGGGCGTAGCAGGAAAATGCCCCGCAAGATAAACCCCAGGCAGGAGTGGGGGTGGGTTTGCCCATAGGCCAAGGCAAGGGCGCTGCCCCAACTGCCCCCAAACACCCACCAGCGCTCAATGCCCAGGTGTTGGCGCAGCTTCTCGATATCGGCCACCAGATCCCAGGTGGTGTTCTCCCGCAGCTCGGCGTAGGGGCGGCTCTTGCCGCAACCACGTTGATCGAACAGCACCACCCGCCAGCGGCTGGGATCAAAGTACTGCCGGTAGAGGGGATCGATCCCACCCCCTGGCCCCCCATGCAAAAACACCACCGCCTTGCCCGCCGGGTTGCCGCACTGCTCGTAGTAGAGGGTGTGCAGGGAAGAGACGGGGAGAAAGCCGTGATCGTAGGGCTCGATGGGCGGGTAGAGATCGCGCGCCATAACTTAAATTCTCAAATTCTCAAGGTCTCCGCAGGGCGATGGTGGCCTTGGGGGGGATCCCTTCTTGGAAGGTCTCGCCATCGGCGGCCACGATGATAAATTGCAGCTCCTGCCCCGGCTGGGCGCCCAAATTGCTCCAGGGAATGGCCACCTCCAAACAGGCATCCACCACCGCCTTCACCTGATGGTTGATGGGCTGCCAGCTATGGTACTCCCCTGCCTGCAAGAGCTGAGCCTCGACGGGTGCGGGATGCTGGCCGGTGCCAGGCGGCGGCAGCGACAGCTTCAACAGGTGGCGGTAGAGATAGTTGAGGGGGGCTTCTGCCGGCAACCCCTGCAGGGGAATGGGGCTGTTGACGGTAACGCGGTTGGGATAAAACCACAGCACCTGCAATTGCTTGGGCCGCTGCACCACCGAGTTAAAATCCAGCCGCAGATAGAGGTTGAAGTGATCGAACCCGTACCAGAGGCGGCGGACGACGCTGTTGCGGTGCATGGTTCCTCGGGCTGCGCCGATCTCCACCCGCCCGGCCTGGCTCCACTCCCGTTCGGCGGGGCGACCGTTGATGGTGGGATGGATAAACCCCTGCGGCAGGCGATCCCCCAGCCCGTCGTGATCCTCGAGGGGAAACTGCAGCGCCGCCGGCACCGCCTCTCCCAAAGCGGTGTAGAGGGCCTGCAGATGTTCCCGAAACAACTGGTCGAAAACGGCATCGTGGGCGGAAGAGTGGCCCGCCCCAAACCACCAGAACCAATCGGATCCCTCAGCGGCCCAGAGGGCTTCCCAGGCCTGGGGGGTGGCGTGAGGGTGATCCTGGATCACCTGGCGGGCTTGGGCAAGGAGCTCCCAGGCGCGGTTTTTGACGGGATCCCCAATCCAAGTGGTAAAGTCGGCCTCAATCCAGGAGCCGCTGTGCAATTGTTCGGCTGGCAGAAACTCCGTGGGGGGAAACTGATCCAAAAACTCCGACACCTTCACCAAGCGCAACGCCGGGTGCTGGCTGAGGCGGGCATAGAGGTTTTCCAGGAAGGGGCGGCCATCTTGGGGGTAGTACTCCCAGCAATTTTCCCCATCCAGGGCAATGGTGACCAGCCAGGGCTGGTCTTGGGGTAGGCGGTTGCGGATGCTCTCCAGGTGGCCGATGAGATCTTTGGCGGCAGCGTCGGCAGGCATGGCGCTGTAGCTAAAGCCAATGAGATCGGAAAGGCGGTGATCCCGAAAGATGATGGCCAAATCCCCTGCCTCGCTCTCCAGACGGTAGGGGCGGTAGAGCTTTTCCGGCTCGAGGATATGGCCCTGCCCGTCGCGATGAAAGGGTTGGCCCAAGCTCCAGCCCAGCACTCCCTCGTCGGAGATGATCCAATCAAAGCCTTGTTTCTGGATCAGGGGCACGATGGCGGGGCTGACCGCCTGCTCTGAAGGCCACAGACCCCGCGGATCGCGGCCAAAGCGCTCCCGGTAGATCTGCTTGGCCCGCTCCAGTTGGCTGTGGACATCCTGCTCCCAGTGGAAGGGGTAGCGGGGCAGGGGCAAGCCGGGCCGGGCCACCCGCGCCGAGCGCTCGCTCACCAGCAGGGGCAAGATGGGGTGGGTGTAGGGGCTGGTGGTCAACTCCAGTTGGCCGCTACTTTGCAATTTGGCGTGCTGGGGCAGGATGGCGGCCAGGATCTGCTGTTGCTTGGCGTAGATCCGCTGCCGATCCGCCAGGGTAAAGCCAGAACCCATCTTGATCCAGCTCTCGATCTCAGGATCCTCCTGGAAGAGGGGATCGAACCAGGAGAGGTTGTGCCAGGCCAGCAGGTCGCTGAAGTCTTGGGGCGTCCAGTACTGTAGGCACCAGTTGATCCCTTGCGATTCCCGCTGTTCGTAGAGCTGGCGGTAGCGGGGGTAGGGCTCAATCATGGTGGGGTAATGGCTGTCGAAGAAACGCTCGACAATGAAGCGCCGCTGCTCCGGGGTCAGCTTTTCGACAGGAGATAAAGTCAGCTCCAAATAGGGATCGAAAGCGGAGCCGGCCACGTAGTCTTCGATTTGCACAATGAGAGAGGGCACTAGGTTAACCGTTTGGTGCAGGCGGGGATAGCGCTCCAGCAGCAAAATTAAGTCCAGGTAGTCTTTGATCCCGTGTAGGCGCACCCAAGGCATGCGATATTTACCCGCCAGCGGGCTTTTGTAGAGGGGCTGGTGTTGGTGCCAAACCAGGGCAACATGCAGCGGGTAGGTCATGGGAGGCACGGGATCCGACCATCACCCGGATACTAGCCCATCTGTCCGGCTCCCGATCGTAAGAAACTCTGGAATGTTGAATGGTGGGGCTCCACCTAGATGGTGCCCACTGCGGGAAAACCTTGTCATTCGCCAGATTTCTCAGGACAATGGCGGCAAATGGAAGAGCTAAGTCATGACTGCTGCTACCCACGTCCTGGAACAGTCGATTGTTGTCTTTTCCCAAAACTACTTGCCCATTAGCCGGGTCAACATTAGGCGGGCGATTGTGCTGCTGCTGACGGGCAAGGCAGAGCCGCTGGCGATGATGGATGTGCCGGTGTGGAAGGTGCGCTCCCCCAGCCAGGTGATCGAGGTGCCCGAACACATCCGCCTGACCATCAAGGGCAAAGAGCGATCCTGGCGGGTGCCCCCTGTTACCCGGCGAGAGGTCTTGCGGCGGGATCACCACACCTGTCAGTACTGCGGCAGCACCCATAACCTGACCCTGGATCATGTCGTACCTCTTTCCCGCGGCGGATCCCACACCTGGGACAATGTGGTGACCGCCTGCGAACGCTGCAACCAGCGCAAGGGCAACCGCACTCCTGAAGAGGCCAATATGCCCCTCCTCAGCAAACCCCGTGCCCCCATCCACCCAACAGTGGCTTTTGCGGAGCAATTTTGGCGTGAGCACCAAAGCCGGCAAGAGTGACCTCCGCCCATCGCCAAGGCGGTACGCTCGCTGTTGGGCTTTTCCGGTCATTGCCAACGATGGGATCTTGCCACCGGTTCCCCGACAGCCCTTCCAATGAGAGGGTACTTTCCCACAGATGGTATTCGAGGGTTCTGAACGCGGCTTTGGAGACTGGCTACTCCATTTGTGGCAGCAGCCCCTGATCGCGGTGATCCGCCTCTGTAGCAGCCCAGACCAGGCTCTCCAGGGATCCACTCTGGCCATCCGGGCCGGGATCCGCCACATCGAGATCACCCCGCACGTTCCCCGCTATCTGGAGTTGATTGCCCAACTGCGGCAAGACCACCCGCAGTGTTGGATAGGGGTGGGCACCGTCTCCCATCGACAGATGGCGGAGCAGGCTTGGCAGGCGGGGGCCCAATTTTGCGTTTGCCCTTTTACGGACGAGAGCATTATCCGTTGGGGCCGGGAAGTGGGACTGCCCGTCGTGCCCGGTGCCCTTACCCCCAGCGAGATCTGGAAGGCATGGCAGGCGGGGGCAACGGCGGTCAAAGTGTTTCCGGCGGAGAGCATGGGGGGATCCCGCTACCTGCGTCATCTGCGACCGGTGCTGGGATCCCTGCCGTTGATCCCCACTGGGGGGGTGACCTTGGCCAAGGCAGCGGAATATCTGCAAGCAGGGGCCTGGGCGGTCGCCATTGCCGGAGATCTGTTTCCGACAGAGGATTGGGATCCAGACTGCCAAAAGCTGGAAAATCGGCTGCGCCAGGCGCTGCAACAGCTTGCCGAGCAGAGAAACAAAAACTGGCCCAACCTGAGCAAATCGGTAGAATAGGGTGCGTGGTGTGAGGGAGGCCGGCATGGGAGAGTTTCTAGATCTCTACCTGGAATTCCACATTCCAAGCCCGGTTGAAGAAGTCACTTGGCGCCATTGGTTCGAGATCTGGTTGCGGGAGCTGGGGGTACAGGAGCCGTGCGAGCTCAGCCTTTGCCTCACCTCCGATGATCACATTCGCCAGCTCAACCGCGAGTTTCGCCACCTTGACGCGCCCACCGATGTGCTGGCCTTTGCCGCCCAGGAGATGCCCGCCCCCGTCAAGCTGCACGAGATCACGGGGGTGCGCCTGCTGGGGGATATTGTGATTTCGGTGCCCACCGCCCGCTCACAAGCCAAAGCGCAAGGGCATCGGCTCTCGCAGGAGCTGGCCTGGCTGGCCAGCCATGGGTTGCTTCACCTGCTGGGGTGGGATCACCCGGATGAACGTTCTCTCCAGCACATGGTGCAGCAACAGCGACAGTTGCTCGCTGCCATCCAACTGGATGGAGGGGTAAGCCATGGCCAACAGTCCTAGTCGGCTGGCGGCGTTCCGGCGGCGCGTCCATTCCAAGCCCACCGGTATCGCTCCAGCGCCTTCCTCTGAGGTCGATCCCGCAGCCAATGCCGCGCCTTTGGAGGTGGATCCCTGGCGACGCCCCCCCTCTTGGCAGGTGGCCGACAACCTGGGCAAAAGTTTCTACTACGCGGGCAAGGGTTTGGCTTATGCAATCCGCACCCAGCGCAACTTCCGCATTCACATGGCGGTGGCGGCGGTAGCCTTCGGCCTTGGGCTGGGCCTGCGGCTGAGCGCTGCGGCAATGGCCCTGATCAGCCTGACCAGCGGTTTGGTGATGGCGCTGGAGCTGGTGAATACCGCTCTGGAAGCAGTGGTGGATCTCACCCTCGGCAGCAAATATCATCCCTTGGCCGAGATCGCCAAAGATTGCGCCGCGGCAGCGGTGTTGATGGCAGCAGTGGCATCCCTGCTGGTGGCGGCTTGGCTCCTCCTCCCGCCTCTATTGCTGCTGCTGCAGGATGGCTTCCCAGCACCAGCCTGAGGAGCTTGGAGAGAGAGTTTTTTATCCAGCCGGCTGGGAGTGGATCACCACCCGTCCTCCCTGCCGATCCAAGCTGAGCGGTTTGGCTTCTGCTTCAATATCGAGCTGGGCCCAAGCGCTGACCATCGCGGCTCCCACCCGTTCCCGATTTTCGGGGGCGCAGAGGGCCAACAGGGTGGGGCCGGCTCCACTGATCACCACCCCATAGGCCCCGGCAGCTATGGCTGCAGCTTGAACCGTTTTGAACCCGGTGATCAGCTCCATGCGGGCCGGCTGGTGCAGGCGATCCTGCAGGGCCACCCTCAGCCAGTCCACCCGGCCCGACTGCAAGCTGCGAATGAGCAGACCCAGATGGCTGCTGGAAAAAACCGCATCCGCCAAGCTGACGGATTTGGGCAGGATCTCGCGGGCTGCTTGGGTGGAAAGCTTAAAGTTGGGCACCGCAACCACGATGCCAATGCTTTCGTGCCAATCCACCGGACAAAACACCCATTGCCCCTGCTGCCCCTGCACACAGAGCTGACAACTACCCTGCAGGGCGGGCACCACATTGTCTGGATGGCCTTCCAGGGCGATGGCCAGTTGTAGGAGGGTTTCGGGAGCTAGGTTGAGCGACCCGATGGCATTGGCTCCCAACAAGCCGCCGACAATAGCGGTGGCAGAACTGCCCAACCCCCGCGCCAGGGGCACGTTGAGGGTGATTTCGATTTCTACCCCCGGCACGGGCTTACTCAGCAACTCAAAAGCGCGGCAGAAGGCCCGGTACACCAGGTTGTCCTTGCTCTGGCTGATGTGGTCGCTGCCACGGTAGTGGATGCTGAGGCCAGAGGGGATCTCCCGAAATTGGAAGTGGTTGTAGAGCTCTAAGGCTGCACCAATGCAGTCGAACCCCGGCCCCAAATTGGCGGTGGTGGCCGGGACGATCACCTCGACTCGCTCTTTGACCAAGGGGACAGCTCCTCAGTGAACGATGGGCAACTCAAGGTCTACGGGCTCCCATTATCCTATGAACGACGGCCAGATCCCCACGACTACTCAGCCTGACGAGCTTCCGGGCTGTCCTGAAAAGCTTTTTATTCTTGTAACCTATGAGTTGAGTGCTGGGCATAGCGGGCCTGTTTCCACTCCGGCCATTGGCTCAACCCAGCAGGGATCCAAAAAGGAGGGGGCAGAGGCCTGCAGAAACTGTCTTGGTTGGTGTTGGGCTTGAGCTATCTCGGGCTGGGGCTGGGATCCCTGCCCCGGTTGCGCATGAACCGGGCCACGATTGCCCTGGTGGGATCCGCCTTGCTCATTGGCTTGGGGACCTTGTCGCTGCGGCAGGCTTGGGAGGCCATTGACCCCACCACGATCGTGTTTCTCCTGAGCATGATGGTGGTGAATGCCAGCTTGTCCTATGGTGGGGCCTTCCAGTTGGCTTTGCTGGGCCTGATTCGGGTGAGCCGTAGCCCCTTTGGCCTGTTGATCATGCTGGTGTTTGGCAGCGGCTTGCTCTCGGCTTTTTTGCTCAACGATACCCTGGCCCTGGTGTTTACTCCCCTCACTTTGCAGGTCACAACGGTGTTGGGGTTAAACCCGATTCCCTACCTGTTGGGCTTGGCGGCAGCCACCAACCTGGGATCCGTCGCCACCTTGAGCGGCAACCCACAGAACATTTTGATCGGCTCTTTCTCTGGGATCGGCTATCTGGAGTTTGCCGGCAAGATGACGCCCATTGCCGTGGTGGGGCTGCTGCTGGAGGTGGGGCTGCTGTGGCTCTATTACCCCCAGGTGCGCTCCTTGCAACCCTTTGCCCAGGTGCCTTGGCTGCCGCTGCGCCTCTACCCGCCCCTATTGCGCAAGAGCCTGGTGATCGCGGGGGGGCTGTTTGTGGCCTTCATAGCCGGACTTCCCTTGGCCGAATCGGCCTTGGTGGCAGCGGCCCTGTTGCTGATTACCCGCAGGCTGAAGCCGGAGCGATTTCTGGGGCAGGTGGACTGGAATTTGCTGGTGATGTTCTCCGGGCTGTTTATCTTGACGCGGGCAACGCGAGAACTGGTAGCCCTCTGGGGGATGAGCTTGGGGCCTTTGGCAGAGAGGCTGGTGGGATCCCCCCTCGCCCTGTTGATCGGTGTAGCCATTTTATCCAACATCATCTCCAATGTGCCGGCAGTGTTGTTGCTGCAATCCTTGGTTCCCCAACAGGAGACCACCACTTGGCTGTTGCTGGCTGCCGGCTCCACGTTGGCGGGCAATTTAACCCTGTTTGGGGCAGTAGCCAATCTAATCACGGTTGAGGCAGCCGCCAAAAAAGGGTACGTGCTCTCCTTTGGGGAGCATCTGCGCTTGGGTCTGCCCCTGACTCTGCTGACGCTGGGCTTCAGTGGGCTGTGGCTGGGCCAGCCCTTCCTGCCTTCTCCATCGCTCAGGTAACTTCTGCCCAGGGATCCAGCTTGTCGGGATCCCTGGGTGTGATGACTGGTGTTGCCGTCCTTGCGCTGGCACCAGCAGCCTCTCCTTCAGAGCTGTTGGTGGGTGTGGGGGTGCTGCTTGATGTTGTCAGCATCCTTCACTTCCATTGCCGTATTGAGGATCCGTCGCGGCTCGAGGCTGTGGTTGAGCTTAAACGCCCCCCGCTCGGGAGTACAAACTTGGTGCAGGGGGATGTGGCGAAACTGGGGCTTGCTGCGATAGGTGCGGGCCGCCGCTTGCAGCCGCTCCACAAAATCTTCTCCCAGCACCACCCCCGCCGGGAAGACATCGGCGGGCAAAGTCGGGGTCCCGTTGTTCACGATCTCGGCATAGGTTGTGGCGTAGAGGAGACAATAGGAAGTGCTGCGGCCCTCTTGGGCCAGGCAGTCCAAGGCGGCAGCGGGCAACGGCTCGGCCACCAGGACTTCCCGCAGGTGACCGTCCTCATCTCGCTGGAAGCAGGTGGCCACTCCCAGCACCACGTATTCCAGCCCTTGGACGGGGTGAGTTTGCGCCGTATTCGACATCGAGGCCATCTCCAAGCAGGGTTTGCGGTCGAGCGCCCTCGACCAGGGGGTCGTCCTCACAATAGCAACAACTCTTGCCTCGGGCAGCGGGGGCTGTTGCAAGATAGGAAGCGGATCCCAGTCCGATCCAAGCTCTGGGCGAGGTCAGCGGTTGGCTGCAGGGATCCAAAATTTGCTTTACTGTAGCGAAGCGGGGTCAGTGTTGCCTGAGAGAAACAAGGGCTCCAGGCAGCTTTGGCAACCCTCGATTCATCATTTGGGAACTTCCAAGGGTCCGACTATGGCGGATGGCGAATACAAGCCTGGGCTAGAAGGCGTTCCGGCCACGCGCTCTAACATTAGTTTTGTCGATGGCCAGGTAGGGATCCTGGAGTATCGGGGCATTCCCGTTGAGGAACTGACGGCCCACAGCACCTTTTTGGAGACGGCCTATCTGCTGATCTTCGGCAAGCTGCCGACGCAATCCGAGCTGAACAACTTTGACCAGGCCGTCCGCAGCCATCGGCGGGTCAAATACCGCATCCGCGACATGATCAAGTCGTTTCCTGAGTCGGGCCACCCGATGGATGCCCTGCAAACCTGCGTGGCAGGCTTGGGGATGTTCTATCCGGTGCGGGAGGCGGATCCCGACTATGTGTTTGGCACGGTTACCCGTCTGCTCGCCAAGCTGCCGACCATGGTGGCCATGTTTCACCAGATGCGCCAGGGTAACGATCCCATCCCCCCCGACGACAGCCTGGATCATGCCGCCAATTTTCTCTACATGCTCTCCGGCAAGAAGCCGGATCCCTGGCTGGCCCGCATCTTCGATACCTGTCTGATCTTGCACGCCGAACACACGGTCAACGCCTCTACCTTTGCCCTGCTGGTAAGCGCCTCTACCCTGGCCAGCCCCTACAGCAGCCTGGCCACGGCGGTGGGCACCCTTTCGGGGCTGTTGCATGGGGGGGCCAACCAACAGGTGATGAGGCTGTTGCGGCAAATCGGCTCGGTGGAAAATGTGCGCTCGTTTATCGAAGAGAAGCTGGCCAAAAAAGAGCGCATCATGGGCATGGGCCATCGCGTTTACAAGGTGAAGGATCCGCGGGCCACCATTCTGCAGCGGCTGGCCGAGGAGCTGTTCGAGCGCTACGGCCACGACAAGTACTACGACATCGCCCTGGAAGTGGAGCGGGTGTGTGCGGAGCTGCTGGGGCCCAAAGGAATTTACCCCAACGTGGACTTCTACTCGGGGTTGGTCTACGCCAAGCTAGGGATCCCGGAAGATTTGTTTACGCCGGTATTTGCCATTGCCCGGGTGGCGGGTTGGCTGGCCCATTGGCGGGAGCAGTTGTCGGATAATCGGCTCTTCCGACCCACCCAGGTGTACACAGGTGAACGCCAGCAACGCTACATCCCCATCGAGGAGCGGGGTTGAGAGCGGTTTGACAGAGCACTGGGCCGGGATCCAAACTCAATAGAGCCCAAATGCGTGGGTGAGGTGGTGCGTTGAGCCCTTTGGATTCTCCCCTTTGGCGAGACGGGTTCACCCTCTTCTTGAGCATTGTGGTGCAGGCCATGCCGTTTTTGCTCTTGGGGGTGTTTCTCTCCGGGCTGATGGCCGTGTTCGTAGAGGGATCCCAGTTGGCTCGTTTCCTGCCCGAAGGCAAAATCGGCAGCGCGGTGGCCGGCGGTGCTCTGGGGTTCTTCTTCCCGGTGTGCGAATGCGGCAACCTGCCGGTGGCCCGGCAACTGGTGATCAAAGGGATCCCACCCTATGTGGCGGTGGCTTTTTTGTTGGCAGCGCCGGTGTTTAACCCGGTCGTGATCTTCTCCACGTGGATTGCCTTTCGCAGCATGCCGGAGCTGGTGGTCTACCGGGTTCTTTTTTCTTTTGGCATTGCGGTGGCCATCGGCTTGCTCTTCAGCGTGCAAAAAGATCTGGAGCCTTTGTTGCAACCGGCGGTCTGGCGAGAGCTGCAGCGCAACCGCTGCCAAGAGGCAGCTCTGAAAAGCACCTCCTGCTCGCCGTTGTTGCAGGGGGGCACCTTTTGGATTGGATCCCAGGGCCATGCTCAAGGGGCTGCTGGCGGATCCCTGGCCACTCTGCAGACTGCCGAAGAGGTGTATCGGGCAGCGCTGGCCGCTGCCCCTGCTCTCTCTTGGCGGCAAAAGGGATTGTTGCTGCTGCAAACCTGGGCTAGAGAGATTCGCGAGCTGGGATCCGTGCTCATCCTGGGTTCGGCGATGGCGGCCTTTGTGCAGACGGTGATCCCGCGTTCGTTTGTTCTAAATTATGGCCAAGATGAACTGGTCTCGATCCTGATCATGATGGCCCTGGCCGGGATCATTTCTATCTGCTCGACGGTGGATGCCTTTTTTGCCCTCTCCTTTGCCGCCACCTTCACGCCGGGATCCCTGTTGGCCTTTATGGTGTTTGGGCCGATGGTGGACTTGAAGGCCATTGGCTTGATGCTGACTTTGTTCAGGCCCCGCGCCATTTTCTACTTGGTGCTCCTGACTTTTCAGTTCACTTTAGTAGGGGCTTTGGCCATCAATTACTGCGCCAGTTAACTCGCCTGTCCTGCATTTGCTCAACGTAAGGCGCGGGATTCCCCACCCGGGTGGGGAGGGATAGCGCCTCCTGACTGATTCTGGATATATCGCTTCACAATTTCTAGAGGTGCACCGCCGCATGAG
>NZ_JANSJB010000014.1:0-1148 GCF_047462355.1 Synechococcus sp. H55.9
GGAAGCGGGCGGACGGAATCGAACCGACAACAGCAGTTTGGAAGACTGCGGTTTTACCATTAAACTACGCCCGCACAGATATTCACCGATGCCGGATACCTATGGTAGCATCTCTCGTGGGCATCTCCTCTCGGGGTCTGGAGAGCAATCTGTCCCCATCGGCGGAACGGGGCTTACCTCTTGAGGTGGAGATCTTTTTGGCGTTTCTTCTGCCACTGGCGGAACTCTTTCTCGTAGCGTTCCCCCTCCGTCTGGTAGGCGTTCCAGCCCTTAAGAGAAACTGTCAAGCCCCAGCCCATGAGTATAAACAGCGACCAAGATAGCCCCCCGCCGGAAAGCCAGTCCAAGCCCAGCAGAAAGCTGTTGACAATTGCGTATCGGCCCAGCAATTGGTAGAACTGCTGACGGCGGTAGCGCTGGAACTCGCGATGCTGGTTGTTCAGCTCTTGCCAAGCCTTCCATTCCTGCTCGGCCAAGTCCAGCTCTTGGGGTGAGATCCCCAGTTCGGCGGCCATCTCCTGCAACTGGGCGCGGGTAAACTCGCCCAGGCGCGGCTGGCGGGCAATGGCCCGCTGGAGGATCTGCTGCACGTCTTCTTGGCTGTACCGGGATCCCGACATTGAGTCTACACGCAACTTTACAATTCTTAGTCCAAGTTAGCCAGATCTTGCAGCTCGTTAAGTTCGCCTTGCTGCAGAAGCCAACCGCTAGACTAAACCTAGGCCAGCCCCCCAGGCGCTTTCTCCACGGCTAAGTTACTCCTTGCCAACCGAACTTGCCAATAGGGCTATGACTTCTACCCGCCCTAGATCCCGCCAGAGCCGTCAGAGTCGGACTTCCCTATTGAGCGATCTGCTACAGGCCGTGCCCCATCTGCGCCCGCAGCTTTATTTCAAGTCTTCTCTGGTTGCCCTCAGCCGTGCCATCGAGGATCAGGTGTTGCAAGGTCAGGGATCCCCGTGGGTGTTCGCCAATTTTCAAAAAGAGCGCTACTACCGCCAGGAGGCGCGGCGCTACCGTCGCATCAGCGCGGTTGCCCAAGATGTGTTTGTGCTGGCTACCCCCGATGGGGCTCAGGCTGACCTGCCCCCTAACTTTATCCCCCTGGATCCGGAGGATCCACTGGCTCAGGAGTGGCATTTGATCGT
>NZ_JANSJB010000014.1:1248-38112 GCF_047462355.1 Synechococcus sp. H55.9
CTGGAGGGATCCCTGCAAAACTCTGCCAGTCAACTGAATCCAGGGCCCTTCACCGAGCGGCTGATCACCTATCTTCAGGCAGGGCAATACAAGCTGCAGCGGGCCTATCGCACCATTCAGGCTCAAGAGCGCAAGGAACGCTTGATCAACCGCATCAGCAGCGCCATTCGCCAGTCTTTGCATCCCGGCGATATCCTGACCATTGCGGTGCAGGAACTGGGGCAAGCGGCAGGAGTGGGGCGCTGTTTGATCTACCGCTACGATGGCCAGGTTCCTGCTGTCCAGATCGAGCACGAGTATCACACCCTGAGAATGGGCAGCCTCAAGGGATCCCTCTGGCCCGTGCAAAGCAACCCTTTTCTGCAGGAGGCAATGGCCTCAGCACACCTGGTGTGTTGCGAGGACAGCCAGAAGGATCCGCGTCTGCATTGCCTGCCGGAGCTGTGGCAGCCGGCCCAAATTCGCGCTTGGGTGGCTCTGCCGATTCTCTATCAGGGGCGGTTGCTGGGCCTCTTGGAGCTGCACCACGAACACCCTCGCCGCTGGCAGCCGGCCACTCTGGAGTTGGCAGAAGCCATTGCCAATCAAGTGGGGGTGGCCCTCTTACAGGCAGAAGCCTACCAGCACCTGGAAGAGCTGAATCGCCAATTGCAGGATCTGGATCGGGCCAAGTCGGAGCTGATCGCTGTGATCGGGCACGAGCTGCGCACCCCTTTGTCCACCATTCAAGTGTGTCTGGAGTCGTTGGCCAGCGATCCTCATATGCCCTTGGAGATGCGCCAGGAGATGTTGAATGCGGCTCTGCAAGATGCCGGTCGGCTGCGGGAGTTGGTGCAGGATTTTCTCACCCTCTCCAAGCTGGAAAGCGGTCGCGTTCGCTGGCATATCGAGCCGTTGTCTGCCCAAGAATGCGTGGAGCTGGCCCTGAGCAACGTCAAAGCGCGACGGCGGCACGAGGAGTTACCCACCATCGAGCAGGCGCTGCCCAGACGGCTGCCGATGGTCAAGGCGGATGGGGAATGGCTGGTGGAGGTCTTGCGCAAGCTGTTGGACAATGCCTGCAAGTTTACTCCTCCCAGCGGGCGGATCTGGATCCGGGCAGAGGTGGAGCCATCAGCCGGCGAACCTGGAGAAGCGATGGTGAGATTTACTGTGGCCGACAGTGGACGCGGCATTGAACCGGAGCGCTTACAGGTCATTTTCGAGCGGTTTTACCAGGCAGAGGGATCCCTGCGCCGTTCTGTGGGCGGGACGGGCTTGGGGCTGGCCATCTGCCGGCTGATCATCGAGGCGATGGGGGGGCGCATCTGGGCCGAATCGGGAGGGATCAACCAGGGCAGTGCCTTCCACTTCACCCTGCCGATAGCCAACCCACAAACCCAGAGGCAGCCCTCGATGGCCGCCTGAACCCTAAGAAGTGAAGGTCTGCTGCGCTAACCTGGGATCCCAGCCGGCAAATGCAAATTGCCAATATCCAACAAATCAGGCTGCCGCAAAGCTCTGGCCTAGATCCGTAGCTCCCCTCTCCCTTTGGGAGAGGGGCTGGGGGTGAGGGGTTGCTCCCTTTGGGAGAGGGGCTGGGGGTGTTCGCGTTAGCGGCGCGGAGCGCTTGGGATGGCACACCCTATTGGGAACATAGACTCAGGCAGCGCTCCCGAATCGCCTGGAGGTTAAAGGCCAAGTCCCGGCGGAGGCGCCGTTCCACCAGGCCGACCGGCATGCGACGCGGCGGCTTCACCTGCAAGTGGTAGGTGAGCAAAGTTTGATGGTTTAGCCACTCGGCCAGTTCCCAAAACCCCTCGAAAAGGAGAAAATCCCCTTCCACCTCCTGGAAGCGAAGCTGGTGGGGAAAGATTTCCTCAATGGCCAGCACCACTGCCGCCGAAAAGCGGGCAAATAAAACCTTTTGGGATCCCACCTGACGTACCAGTTTGCGGCCATTCTCGCTGCCGAGGAGGCGGCTTTCCACCAAGTTGGGAATGAACTCCGCCAGATGGTCGTAATCGGTTAAAACCTGCCAAACCCACTGCCGCTCCACCGGAATAAGGACGCGGCCCTGCACATGGCGGCAGCGCTCCCCCAAGTCCTCCACCTCCACCTGGATGTCTTCGGGAACTGGGATCCCGTCTTCCGGGGCAGGGTCTAGGTGCCCTTGTTGGGGATCCTGTGGGGAGTCGGAAGGCATGGCCAGCAATCGGAGCGCGTCAGAGTTGCAGAACAAAGGAGAAGGGCCAGCAGCCCCAACCCAGGCCCAGTCCATTGTAATTGTGCATCAGATAGCGCACTAGGGGAAAAGGGCCTGGAACCAGGCGACGATCACCTGCCACACTTGATCCAGAAGAGCAAAGGGATCCCGCAGCTCTTGCAGCACCTGCCGCGGGCCAATTCTAAAGACCACGTACAGCACGGCCAGGAGGACTACGATCCCCACCGCCGTCCAGATGGCCTCCCGAACCACCCGCACCCAGAAAACCAGCACAAAAATGGCGATGGCCACCGCGGCCACCAGCGGCAATGTCTCCAGTACCATCGGATCCCCCCTCGTTTGGCTCAGATGTTTTGGATTTGACCCCACTGTAGCCAGTTTGAACTGAGAATAAGGTGCTCGCAAATGTCCGTTGACAAGGGATCCCATCCCGTAAAATGGGATCACCCCGATGAGCCTTCTTTGCTTGGCTAGATCTATGGACATCATCACCTTTGGCTGGGTTGCCGTTGCTGCTTTCTTTGCCCTTTCCATTGCCTTTGTGGTCTGGGGCCGTAACGGCATGTAGTGGATCCCGCCTGGCCCTGTTGTTGCTAAAAGACTTCGTCCTGCTCTATGGAAATTGACTTGCCCTGGGTTGTCCGCCTCGCCTACGGCAGCATCTTTTTGCTCTTGACGGCTGTCACTGTGGGCGTTGGCTACATCACCTTTATCGACTGGCGGGATCGGCGGCGGCGCAGCGAGGCAGAACGGCAAGCTCGTCGCTCCAAGCGTCGGTAGCTACTGGGGTTCTGGGAGATTCCAAGAAGCCTCGCGATCGGGCCTGTCGTCAACGGTTCTCAGGACAGGAGGGGCCACCCAGGGCAAGGGATCCTCAGGCTGGAGGCAAAAGAGCTCTTGCAGGAGACTCTGGTTGGCTTCCCAGAGAGCTTGCAGGTTGTAGCCGGCGTAGGTGGGCAGAAAATCGGCCAGCTTGCGGTTGGCCTCCCCCAGCAGGATCATGCAGCCGCGGCGGTTGCCGTTTTGCAGGTGGTAGTAGGCCACGGCGGTTTGCAACAGCCCCTGGTAGAAGCGCCGCTCCGGATCCACCGCTTCCATCCACAGCGCCTCCAGAGTGTCGTGGCAGGCGTAGAATTCCCCCCGGTTGAATTGCTCAACCGCCCGTTGCAGCGCTTCTGGGTGGCAATTACTCATGGGTCTAGGCACAGTTGCGACTCAGGGGCGGCTGCTGCAGGGATCCCTGCGGCAACACCAGGGTAAAGCAGGTCTTGCCCTGGCCGCTTTCTATAGAGACGCTGCCCCCCAGCCGCTGCATCCACTGCTTAACCAAAGCCAGCCCCAGGCCGGTGCCGCCCCGCTTCCAGGGATCCCCGCTGGGGATGCGGTAGAACTTCTCAAAAATGCGCTCCCACTCGCTGCGGGGGATCTCCACCCCCTCGTTGATAACCCGAATTTGCACTTGTTCAGGGCTGAGGCGGCGCGCCGTCACCGTGATGCGGTGGTGAGGCGGGGTGTACTTGCAGGCGTTGTTGACCAGCTCCTGCACCACCCGCTCCAGACCCACCTGATCCGTCACCACCTTGCCCACCGCTGGGTCAATCTGCCACCGCAACTGTTGCTGATTGGCCTGGGCCCGCTGCACAAAGGGCTGGAGCACAGTGGGCAGCCAGGCGGCCAGGGACACTTCTTCGAGATGAAGGGGCTTGGATCCCTGCTCCAGCCGCTGCAGATCCAGCAGATCGTTGACCAATTCCGCCTCGCGCTCGCACTCCTGCTCCAGGATTTGCAAGTATTGCTCCCGTTTTTGCGGGGTGCGGGCCATTTTCAGCAGTTGGATGGCCATTTTCATGTTGGTGATGGGCGTGCGCAGCTCGTGGGAGACGGTGCTCAAGAAATCATCTTTGAGGCGGTTGAGGCGTTCCAGCTCGCTGATTTGCTGCACCGAGGCCTGGTAGAGACGGGCCTGGCGGATGGCGATGGCACAGTGATCCGCCACCTGCTGCACCACCCGCACCTCCAGCTCAGAGAAGCACTCGTCTGCCGGCTTGGCCAACCACAGATCGCCCAACACGGCCTGATCCTCCCGCAGCGGACATACCAGCAGGGTCAGCCCTTCCCGCCGCGGGATCCAGCTTTGCCCCGACAAATGGCACAGTTGCGCCGCTTGCCCCCTTTGCAGTTGCCGGTAGAGATCCGGGTAGTCGGCTAGGGTTAGAGCGATCCCGCCGGCGGGCGGCAGGGCGGCGGTGTATTCGTAGCGCACCGTGGCCTGGCCGGCTTCCGGATCGTAGAGACAGAGATCGCAGCCTTGGATGGGCAGCCCCAGAGCCAACTCCTGCACCACTGCCCGCAGGATCTGGGCTTCGTCCAGGGTGGTGCGCACCTGGTCGGTGACCCGCTGCAAGAGGGCATCCATAGCCAGAGAGCGCTGCAGGGCCGCCGTCCGCTCCTGCACCTCCTGCTCCAGACGGGCGTTGAGATCTTGCAACTGCCGGTAGAGCTGGTTTTGCGTGATCGAGAGGGCCAGGTGCACAGCAGCGCGGCTGACGAGCTCCAGCTCTGGGGCCGACCAAGCCTTGGGCTCGTCAATTTTCAGCTCCCGCCAGGCGGCAAAAGAGATCAAGGGCAGTTGTTGACGGGGATCCTCCCAACCTTCCCCTTGGGCGGGCCAGCGGTAGCCGGCCCAGTGGGTCTCTTGGCAGATGGCGCCACGAAACACGCTCAGCCAGCCCACCACCTGCTCGTTCCAAAGCAGCGGCACCGCCAGCAGCCCGCGGATGGGCGTCTGCTGCACCTGCGACCGCAGTTCTGGCCACTTCTCCAATTGCGAAAGCGACCAGGTTCTCACCCCGTCCCCTGCCGACTTGCCTCTTCCCACCTGCTCCTGCAGCCAGGCGTCGTATCCTGCCGGCGGCTGGCTCCCATAGCAGTGGAGAGTCTCCAAGCCCATGAACTGGATGCGCAGCCGCGCCCCGATCCCTTGGAGCTGGGCGGTAAGCTGCTCCAGGACGGTGCTCAGGGTGGTTTCGGGGTGAAGCGGCGAGTACACCAGCGCCGCAATTTGGTTAATCAAGCGTTCCTGCTGCGCCTTCCGCCGCGCCTGCTCCAGCAATTCCGCCTGGGCAATGGCAATCGACACCTGATCCGCCACCAACTGCACCACCTGCAGCTCCTCAGCAGAGTAGGAGCGCGGCTCGGCGTGGTGGGAGACCAAGAGCCCCCACAACTGCTGGTGATGCAGGAGGGGCACCACCAGGGAAGAGGCTACCCCCATGCACTTGAGGTAATGGGCATGGCAGGGATCCACCGGCCGCTGCGGCACCTCTCCTAGAGGCAAAGGCTGGGCCTGGGCAAAGCGGCCCAGTGGCTCCGGCTGGCTGAGGGAGCGGGTCTGGCCCTCCACATCCACGATGACCCGCACCTGGGCCAGGCGAAACAGCTGCCGCGCTTGCTCAGGAATATCCCCCGCCGGAAAAGACAAACCCAGGAGAGAGGGCAGCCGCTCAGCTTGTCGAGCTTCCGCCACCACCGTTCCATGACCTTCCGGGTCGAAGCGGTACACCTTGACCCGATCCGTGCCCAAAAAGGCGCGCACCTCCTCCACCGTTGCCCTCAGGATCTGATCCAGCTCCAGGGATTGCCGGATCTGGTGGGTAATGCGGTTGATGAGGGCATCCCGGCTGGTGCAGGCCGCAGGGGCCAAGTTCTCCATAGCCATCTCTACATAAGGAAGCGCAGAAGTATTGAAAGCTACACTCCCTCTTTCACGATAACGCCCCCTGCCGGGAAGTTACAGAGCCGCAAGGGAAAAGCTTAAGGAATTCAAAAGTTCTCCACTCTCCTTCACAAAGGGGGCTGGGGCAGGCGGAAGAGGCGGGCGGCATTTTGGCTGGTCTGTTGGGCCAGGTCTTCCAAGGGGATCCGCAACAGCTCCGCCAGGGTTTGGGCCACCCGCTGCACGTAGGCCGGCTCGTTGCGCTTGCCGCGGAAAGGGGTGGGGGCCAAAAAAGGGCAATCGGTTTCCACCAAAAGCTGGGACAAGGGCACCTCCAAGGCCGACCGGCGCACGGTCTCGGCGTTCTTGAAGGTCACGATGCCGCTAAAGCTGATGAAGCAGCCCATCTCCACAAACAGCCGCGTCTCCTCCGGGGATCCGCTCCAGCAGTGCATCACCACCCGCAGCGGCCCCCCTGTGGCCAGGGCCTCTTGGAGAATCTCATAGGTGGCTGCTGCCGCCTCGCGGCAATGGACGATCAGGGCCAAATCCTGCTCCTGGGCAATGGCAATGTGGGCGCGGAAGGATTCTTGTTGCCGCTCGATGTCCGCCGGGTCGGATTTGTAAAAATCTAAGCCCGTCTCCCCGACGGCCACCACCCGCGTGTCGCTGGCGGCCAACTGGGCGATCTTTTCGGCCAGATCCGGCTGCCACTGGCGCGCCTCCAGAGGATGCAGCCCCACCGACAAGAAGACTTCGGCGTACTGGTCGGCAATGGCCTGCAACTGGGGAAACTCTGCTGGCGTTACACAGGAGTGCACCAGTTGCCGGATCCCGGCCTGGCGCCAGCGCTCGGCCACCTGCGGTAGATCGTCTGTAAAGTCGGGATAGTTCAAGTGGACGTGGGTGTCCACCAGAGGGGCAGCGGGCAAGACGGCGGTGCTCAAGGCTCAGCTCCCGAACAAAATAGTGTTGCAGACTCTATCCAATTGTAAAAGCGGTTCCCGGCTGGTTTGGAGCGCAGGGATCCCGTTCCGCCCATTCCTATGGGAGCATGAGGATGATCCAGAAAGTTCACAGTTGGAGGCTTGCTATGGCCCGTACTCCCTCGACCATGCTGCCTTTGGGCACCCCGGCCCCTGACTTCAGCCTGCCGGATGTGGTGAGCGGCCAAACCATTTCCCTCTCTACTTTTGCCGACAAGCCCGCTTTGCTGGTGATGTTCATCTGCCAGCACTGCCCCTATGTGAAGCACGTGCAAGAAGAGCTGGCCCGCATTGGCAGAGATTACAAGGATCGCGGCGTCGGCATTGTAGCCATCAGCGCCAACGATGTGGAGAAATACCCCGACGACAGCCCCGAGAACTTGAAGAAGATGGCCGAGACCTTGGGCTTTACCTTTCCCTTCTGCTACGACGAAAGCCAAGAAGTGGCCAAAGCCTTTAGCGCTGCCTGCACCCCCGACTTTTTCCTGTTCGATGCGGAGCGCAAGCTGGTCTACCGCGGCCAACTGGACGACAGCCGCCCCAGCCTGACGGATGTGCCGGTGACGGGCAAAGACTTGCGGGCGGCGCTGGATAACCTGCTGGCGGGCAAGCCCATCGATCCTGACCAAAAGCCCAGCCTCGGCTGCAACATCAAGTGGAAGCCCGGCAATGAGCCTGCTTATTTTGGTGGGTAGCTCCCGTTTTTTTGAATTGCGGCCAGGGCCTGGCGATGCAAGCTGGGGTTGGCCGCCGCCAGCACTTCTCCCCTAGAGGTGCGGGTTAGGGGCTCCCCCGACCAATCAGTAATCACGCCGCCGGATCCCTCGATCACCGGCACAAGGGCGGCAAAATCGTAGAGGGCGAGGCCACACTCCAGCACCAGATCCACACAGCCGCTGGCCAACAGGCCGTACTGGTAGCCGTCGCCGCCATAGGAGGTGATGTGTACTGCTCGACTGAGCTGCTGGAAACGCCGTTGTTGGTCGGGGTGGGCGAACAAATCAGGGGTGGTACAGCTCAAGTAGGCGCGGCTGAGGTCGCTGTTGGTTTTGGTCTGGGCGGGTCGTCGGCAAGAGGGAGTAATCCACTGGGTGGGTTCTCCCTGCACCCCCAGCCAGCGCTCGCGCAACACCGGTTGATCGATGATGCCCAGAACGGGGCGATCCTCTTCCAAGAGGGCGATCAGGGTGGCAAAGGTGGGCTTGCCGGTGGAAAAGGCAATGGTGCCATCCAAGGGATCCAGAACCCAGGTGTAAGGGGATCCCGTCTGGTGAAAGCCAAACTCCTCGCCAAGGATGCTGTGTTGCGGCACCTGGGCCATGAGCAAAGCCCGCATCGCCTGTTCTGCCTCCCGGTCGGCCACCGTCACAATGGGGGAGCGGGCTTCTTTGTATTCCGCTTGCAGCTCTCCGCGAAACAAGGGGCGGATCACTGCTCCGGCAGCATCGGCCAGGGCCTGTGCCAGTTCAATCCATTCTGTTTTGACCACCTTTTGCCCACCGCACCTGCGCGTTTCCTCTTTTAGCATAAGGAAAGATTTCTCCCCGGTTATGCGGTCTGGCCTGCTTTTGACTCCTCTGGAATGGCTCTGGACGGCGATTGGGGTGATCCTGACCATTTTGGGCACCCTGACCCATCTGAGTTTTCCGTCGGAGCTGCCTGGGCTGGGGGGATATAGCTTCTCGCTGCAAATCGGGGGCGTGCTGCTGACGGCTTGTTTGGCGGGGCCGGTGGCGGCGGTGTGCGCCCAGATCGTCTACTTGGGGCTGGGGCTGGCGGGGTTGCAGGTGTTTGCCCAGGGGGGAGGGTGGCAGTACCTGCACCAGCCCACCTTTGGCTACTTGTTGGGTTTTTTGCCGGCTGCCTGGGCCTGCGGGACGATTGCGTTTCGGCAACGGGATCCCCATTCGCTTCCTTCTTCCTCTGTCCGCCAACGCACTGCCGCTGTCAAGAGGCTGGCAGCCCCCCCGGTGGGCCTCCAGGAGCTGGGATCCGGCAGCTTGGTGGCTTTGGCCTTGATTCACCTGACCGGGATTGTCTATCTTTTGGCCACGCAACCCTGGAACCAGGAGTTGCTGAGGTTGATCAGGCTTTACTCAGGCTATACCCTGCCGGGACAGCTCATTGTGGCCAGCTTTGCCGCGGTGATGGCGGTGCTGCTGCGGCGCTTACTGCTGCTCTGAAGCAGGGGAGCCAACTGTGCACAAAAGCCCATGCAGATTTGGGTGGAAGCGCATCTTTCCCCAGGCTACGGCAACAGAAAGTAGCCTAGAGTGGTGCTGCTCCCAACGGCAATTCCTGAGGCGGGTAGATGCTTATCCAACCGGCGAGGATCGATCAGATTTTTGTGAGGAGAACAGAGGAATGCAACGGACTGCTCTGACCCTTTTGGCCACTGGCCTTTTGGCGACTGGGCTGGCTGCCTGTGGAGATGGCGGCAGCTCCGGGGGCACGATCATCACTCCCCCCCAAAGCCCAACGGTTTCGTTGATCAATGCGCCCACTTCTGTGCGGGTGGGCACCTCCACACCGGCTTTTACGGTGCAGGTGAGTGTGCCCGGCGGCGCCCGCCCAACGCAATTTGTTGAGCTGGAAACGTTTAACCCCAATGGCGTGCGCGTGCAGCGGGAGTTCTTCAGCCCGCAACAGGCTAACTGCGCTCCCGGAGCCACCTTTTGTAGCTTCATCACCGACTTCCGCGTCGCCGCCGGGGATCCTGTGGGCATTTGGCAGTTCCGGATCACCGCCTATGACCAGCAAAACCGCTCCGGCTCCCAAACGCTGCTGATTACCGCCTTCCAGTAAACAATTCCGGCTGCCAGGTTGGGTTGGGAACTTTATGAATCTGAGGGGGAATGCCCAATACCGAGCACCCCCCTCAGGAGATGGCTATTTTATTTTCGCAGCTCGCAAGCTGCCCGGATCCCTCACTCCATGTCCCGCCGGTTGGGGTTACGGGCGGGGTCGTTGCTCAAAAAGCCAAACACAAAAAGCCCAACAAAAAAGATGACAACCGCGTAAACAGAGATTTTCAGTAACAGCATAGTTTCAGCAACCTGTTTCCGACTGAATGAACCGAGGAAGCGATAAGGCAATGGTAAGGCAAGGGCAAATAGCCACAGCGACGGGATCCCGTCCAACCTGAGGCTTTGCAAAACTTCTTCACAACATCATACCTCCCGGCGGTTCCCTTTCCCGCCATTGGCCCCGCTTTGCCCCGAAAGATCCTCCCATTACGCCCCCGCCAAAGGCCACGCAGCCTGGCCTGACAGGGATCCCCGGCAAGAGCAAAGATTGTTAAGAAATATTTGAGACTGGAAAGAAAGATTGCGGCGCCTGTGGGCGACCGGAATATAGAAGGATAAGGTCTGCGGCTTTGCCAGGTCTTGCCGGATGTGTATTGGATTTAACCATGCCTTCTGATCGGTTGGGCAACTTAGGAGCTCTGGATGGGGGTCAGCCGCAACCTTCGCCGGGGATCTGTCGATCTCAGGAGGTGTTGCTGGCGGACGGGATGCCGGCCTTTTTGCGCCACTGGCCGCAGGGATCCCCTTGTGGGCGGGTGTTGCTGTTGCACGGCAAAGGGGATCACGGCGGCGGGTTTGAACCCTTGGCGGAGGAATTAGCTGCCCAGGGATGGGAGGTTTTGGCCCCGGATATGCGGGGATTTGGCCGCTCCGGCGGCATCCGCTGCTGGATCGACCGCTTCGGCCAATACCAGGCGGATCTGGAGGAGATCACTCAGCAGGTCTGGCCGCAGAAGAGGATCCCGCAGATCTGGTGTGGGTACAGCGCGGGGGCCAATTGGGTTACGGAATATGCCCTTGCCCATCCTGAGCAGGTGCAGGGCTTGATCTTGATCTCTCCGGCCTTCCGCATCGACCACTATTTCACCCCCTTGACCTACGCCCTTCTGCAGGTGTTGGACAGGGTTGTTCCCCAGTTGGCCTTGACCGGCCTTTACGATCCGGCACGGGTGACTTCCTTGCCAGCGCAGCAGGCCGCCTTTGCGGCAGATCCCTATGTGTGTGGGGTAACGCGGGCCAGATTTACAGCCGAACTGGTGCGCAGCGGGCGGCGCTGCCTCGAGCAAGCCCATCGGCTGGAGCTGCCGGTTTTGCTGCTCTACACCTCTGCCGACATTGTCGTCAATCCTGCCGGCGCTGTGGATTTTGCCTGTCGGCTCCCCAACGGTGAGATCCACGATTTTCCCCAATCGCGCCACGACCTTTTGCACGACTGCCAAGCCGAAGCTGTCAAGGAGACTCTCCGCTGCTGGCTGGCCCGCCATTTCCCCCCTTGCCCTGGCTATCGCCTCTCTCCCCCGACGAGCACCTCGGCCCCCGCCGACCTCATGGCAAAATAGAGACGCCCTCTTTTTCTTTGCTGCTCTCATGAGCCAAGACTTGATCTACCGTCCCCGTCGGCTGCGGCGCACCGAAGCCCTGCGCCAGATGGTTCAGGAAACCCACCTGCGGGTGCAGGATTTGATCTATCCCCTGTTTGTCATGGAAGGGGAGAACCAGCGGCAGGAAGTAGAGTCGATGCCCGGCTGCTACCGCTACACCCTGGATCTGCTCCTCAAGGAGGTGGAGGAAGCAGCCAACTTGGGGATCCCGGCGGTGGCTTTGTTCCCGGTGGTGCCGGAAGAGAAAAAGGATCCCACCGGGCGGGAGTGCTTCAACCCGGAAGGCTTGATCCAGCGGGCGGTGCGGCGGATCAAGCAGGAGATCCCCCAGATCTTGGTGGTGACGGATGTGGCTCTGGATCCCTACAACAGCGACGGCCACGATGGCATTGTGCGGGACGGGGTGATCCTCAACGATGAGACGGTAGAAGTTCTGATTAAGCAGGCTCTCTCCCAGGCGGAAGCGGGAACCGATATCGTGGCCCCCTCCGACATGATGGACGGCCGTGTCGGCGCCATTCGGGAGGCTCTGGATAGCCAAGGCTACACCGACGTAGCCATTCTGGCCTACTCCGCCAAATATGCCTCTGCCTTCTACGGCCCTTTTCGCGATGCCCTGGGATCCGCGCCCAAGTCGGGAGACAAAAAAACCTATCAAATGGATCCCGCCAACGCCCGCGAAGCCATTAAAGAGGTGGAGCTGGACGAAGCCGAGGGGGCAGACATGGTGATGGTAAAGCCGGCCTTGGCCTACTTAGACATCATCTATCGGGTCAAGGAAGCAACGGATCTGCCCGTGGCCGCCTACAACGTCAGCGGCGAGTACGCCATGATCAAGGCTGCCGAACAAAAGGGCTGGATCGACGGCAAAAAAGTGATGATGGAATCGCTCTTGGCCATGAAGCGGGCCGGTGCCGACATCATCCTCACCTACTTTGCCAAAGAGGTGGCCTTGCTTCTCAAACAATCCTAGGTAATTCTAGCCAGCGGCAGTCTATGGCCTGGCAGGCGGCTGACGGAACTGCCCGATCCAGGAAGGAGGGATGTTCTTCTCCTCGTCGGCTACCAAAGTACTGGGATCCACCAAGCGCACCTGAATTTGATTGGGCGGCACCCGATTCAGACGTTCCTTGATCAGGGCCTCTCGTTGCAAGGGATCCATGCCGCGATCCACCCCCTCCTGCAGCCGAGAAATCCGGTTGGACAAGACCTCGATGTGCTGCTCCAGAACTTGGAGCCGATGGTGCTGGGCCAACTGCACCGGCAAGAGGCGACACAAACCACTGAGGGCAGCCGCCGTAAACAAGACATTCACCCCGATGTGGCAGGCCACCTCCCAGGCTTGCGGCTCGTGGGCAGGCCGGCGGGAGCGAGTCGAGGAGCGGGCAACCGGGAGAGCGGCGGGATCCCCTTGCCCACTTGCCCGAACCAGGGATCCCTGCGAGCGATGGGCTCGTGGAGCAACGGAGATGTCTAGCTGCGATCCAGCAACCTGCTCTACGCGCACAGACATGCGGCCAGCCGGAGTACGGGAGGAAGACTGAGGTGCCACGGGTGAAGGGAAGAAAATAGGGGGACGATGAGCCGCCTCTGCTGCCAAGAAGCGCAGCTAGGGCTTATTGAAGCCGATTTTCCCCGGTGTGTCAGGCTTTGTCCCAAAACATTTTCGCTTTCGGACGCTGCCACTTGGCCAAGCTCGGCAAACCGATTACGGGATCCCAAGCCATCGCCAACGTCGGCAAGAAAACGCGCTAGGCTAGAGGTTCCCCTTGTCAAAAGGCCCCGCACCGATCCAAGAACGAGGGCAGTTATGTAGAGGTCAGTCGGATCCCCATATGCGCATTGTCATCACGGGTGGGAGTGGTTTTATCGGGCGTCGCTTGGTGGCCCGTCTGCTGGAGCAAGGGGATCAGGTTTTGGTCTTGAGCCGCCGCCCCGACCAGGCCCGCCGCCTGTTGGGGGAATCCCCCAACCTCAAGCTGCTGCCCTACGATCCCTATCAACCGCAAACCTGGGCCACCGCCCTGGAAGGGTACGAGGGCATTGTCAACTTGGCCGGAGAGCCTTTGGCCTCTTCTCGCTGGACAGAAGCCAAGAAAAAAGAAATCCGCCGCAGCCGCGTGGAGACCACTCAAGCCCTTGTCCAAGCCCTCGCCTCCCTCGACCAGAAGCCCCAGGTGATGATCAGCAGCTCGGCGGTGGGCTACTACGGCTCCCACCCGCAGGGAGAGCCCCTGACAGAGGCGGATCCCCCGGCCCAAGATTTTCTGGCAGAAGTCTGTCAAGCCTGGGAAGCTGCCGCCCGGCCCGCTGAGGAATTGGGGATCCGCCTGGCCATCGTGCGCACAGGGATTGTGTTGGGGCCAGATGGAGGAGCACTGGCACAGATGTTGGCCCCCTTCCAGTTCTTCATCGGCGGAACGATCGGCTCCGGCAAACAATGGCTCTCCTGGATCCACCGCGAGGATTGGGTGAGTTTGGTCTGCTTCCTCCTACAACAGGGATCCGGGGTGTTCAACGCCACCGCTCCCAACCCGGTGCAAATGGAGGAGTTTTGCCGCACCTTGGGCCAGGTCTTGGGTCGCCCCTCCTGGTTGCCCGTGCCGGAGCTGGCTCTGGAACTGCTGTTGGGCGAGGCAGCTCAAGTGGTGCTGACAGGGCAAAAAGTGATCCCTCAAGCGGCTTTGCAGATGGGCTTTACCTTCCAATACCCACAGTTGAAAGAGGCACTGCGACAGATTCTCCTCCCCCCTTGACCAAGACCGGCGCTTACTCTTCGGTGAAATCGGCCTCCACCACCCCTGAAGCAGCACCAGGCTCAGGGCTGGCAGCCACCGCTTGCGCCGGAACCGCCTGGGGCACCTGCACGATCTGGGGTGTGAAGATGAACAGGTTGTACACTGTGTTGCGGCGGATGTTGTCCATCATCTCCAAGAACAGCTCGTAGCCCTCGTTCTTATACTCGATCAGAGGATCCTTCTGGCCATAGCCGCGCAGGCCCACTGCCTCCCGCAGCGCCTCCATCTGCTGCAGATGCTCCCGCCAGAGGGTGTCCACCTGCTGCAACAGGAAGAAGCGCTCCGCCTTGCGCATCAAGCCTGGCTCAAAAGTATCCAGAAAAGCCTCTTTGGCCTCGTAGGCCAGCTCTGCTTGCTTGAGCAGGTGGTTCAAGATCTGTTCGTAGGAGAGATCCCGCAAGTCGTCCGCCTTGAGGTTCTCTTTGAGCAGGGGCACAAACTCCTGCATCTTGGCGGTCAGCTTGTCGATTTCCCACTCTTCCGGCGGCAGCTCCGGGTTGACGTGGGCCCGCACGATCTCCTCGACAGTCTTGCGCACATAGTCGAGGATTTTGGTTTTGAGGTTCTCCCCTTCCAAGATGCGCCGCCGCTCTGAGTAGATGGCCCGCCGCTGGTTGTTCATCACCTCGTCGTACTCAAACACCTGTTTGCGCAGGTCGAAGTAATACACTTCCACCTTGCGCTGCGCGTTCTCCAGGCTGCTGGAAAGCAGCGGGTGCTCGATGGGCATGTCCTCATCCACCCGGAACATGTCCATCAGTTTGGCCACCCGCTCGCCACCGAAGATCTTGAGCAGGTTATCTTCCAGGCTGAGGAAAAACCGCGAGGAGCCGGGATCCCCTTGCCGTCCGGCGCGGCCCCGCAACTGGTTGTCGATGCGACGGGACTCGTGGCGCTCCGTGCCGATCACGTGCAGGCCGCCCAGCCGCACCACTTCCTCGTGCTCGGCCTCGGTTACCTTTTCGTACTCGGCCTTGATGCTGTTGTAGACCTCCCGCAGTTGCAAGATCAGCGGATCCTGCACCGGCGCTTTCTCCGAGGCCACCGCGATGAGATCTTCCACCACCAGCTCCGGCAGGCGGTTCAACCCATATTTGGTCACCGCCGCCGCCACCACCTCCTCCAGCGCTTGGCTGGTGCGGGCCGACAGCTCACAGGGGTAAAAGTTGGGAGAGACCACCGTCCAGGATTTTTTCGGCTTAGGTGAGGATCCTCCAAATCCCTGGCCCCCACCCCGCCCTAGCATGGGAACGGATCCCAGCGGGTTGTCGGCGTCCAGTTGCACCAGCTTGGGCATCAGCCGTTCCCGCAGCTTGAGGCGGGCCATGTACTCGGCATTGCCGCCCAAGATAATGTCCGTGCCGCGCCCGGCCATGTTGGTAGCAATGGTTACGGCACCTTTGCGCCCCGCCTGGGCGATGATCTCCGCTTCCCGCTCCACGTTCTCCGGCTTGGCGTTGAGGAGGTTGTGCGGGATCCCCATCTCCTTGAGCATGGCCGAGAGGCGCTCAGATTTTTCCACGCTGGTCGTCCCCACCAGTACCGGCCGGCCCCGCTCGTGCATGTGGGCAATTTCCTCGGCGACCGCTTTCCACTTGGCGTTTTCGGTCTTGTAGACCAAGTCGGGAGCATCTTTACGGCGGATGGGCCGGTTGGTGGGGATCACCGTCACTTCCAGGTTGTAGGTTTTGCCGAACTCGGCTTCCTCGGTGCGGGCGGTGCCCGTCATGCCGGAGAGCTTGGGATAGAGCAGGAAGAGGTTTTGGTAGGTGATGGTGGCCAGGGTTTGGCTCTCGTTTTGGATCGGCACCCCCTCCTTGGCTTCCACCGCCTGGTGCAGCCCATCCGACCAGCGGCGACCGGGGAGCACCCGCCCGGTGAACTCGTCCACGATCACCACCTCTTGGTTGCGGACGATGTAGTGGACATCCTTGATGAAGAGCTCCTTGGCCTTCACCGCATTAAAGACAAAGTGGGCCCAGGGATCCTTGGGGTCAAACAGATCGGAGACCCCCAGCAACCGCTCGGCGGCTTCAAACCCTTCGTCGGTGAGGATGACGTTGCGGGCTTTTTCGTCCACTTCGTAGTGCTCGTCCCGGATCAGCTCCCGCGCCACCTGGGCCGCCTTGAGGTACTTTTCGGAGGGGCGGGCCATCTGGCCGGAGATGATCAGGGGGGTGCGGGCCTCGTCGATGAGGATGGAGTCCACCTCGTCGATGATGCAGTAGTTGAAGGGCCGCTGCATCACCTCTTTGATGTCGGTGGCCATGTTGTCCCGCAGGTAGTCGAAGCCCAGCTCGCTATTGGTGCAGTAGGTGATGTCGCAGTTGTAGCTGCGCCGCTTCTCTTCGGTGGACATACCCTCTTGCACCAGGCCAACCGTCAGGCCCAAGAAACGGTGCACCTGCCCCATCCACTCCGAGTCCCGCCGGGCCAAGTAGCCGTTGACGGTAACGATGTGAACCCCCTTGCCGGTCAGGCCGTTGAGATAGGCAGGCAGGGTGGCGACCAGTGTTTTCCCCTCGCCGGTTTTCATCTCGGCAATCTGGCCCTCGTGCAGCACCATGCCGCCGATGAGCTGCACGTCGTAGTGGCGCAAGTTGAGAACCCGCTTGGCCGCTTCCCGCACCACCGCAAACGCCTCGGGCAGGAGGTCGTCGAGGGACTCCCCTCTATCCAGGCGCTGGCGAAACTCGGTGGTCTTGGCCCTGAGCTCCGCATCGGAAAGAGAGGCGATCTCGATCTCCAGCGAGTTGATCAGCTTGACAACAGGACGGTACTGGCGGATCTTGCGATCGTTGGGATCCCCAAGGAGCTTTTGTAGGGTTTGGAGCATGGGCAAGCCTGGGCCGATAAAGAAGTTGACTGATGACGCAATTTTACCATTTTGATTTGGCTGGCCAGGGAGAAGTTGGCCTGGGCGAGCTGAGCACAAAACACCTAAGCTGTGGGAATGGCTGAAGAGGGCCTGCGGTGACTTGCGGTCTGCGGCGAGAAAATGTCAGTCTAGGGAAGCGAAGGGATCCCAGGGCTTATGAACTTTTTGGGTGTTGGACTGCCGGAAATGTTGGTCATCTTTGCGGTGGCCCTTTTGGTCTTTGGGCCGCGCAAATTGCCGGAGATCGGTCGCACGTTGGCCAAAACCCTGCGCAGCTTGCAAGATGCCTCCAGAGAGTTTGAGGCGCAGTTGAACCGAGAGGCACAGGAGCTGGAAAAAGCTGTCCGCCCAGCAGCGGCCCGAACCCAAGCCGAGTCGGTCGCCATAGCCAATCCGCCTGGCAAACCCGCCAATGGGGCAGAACCCGTAGCCGCCACAGCCGACAACTCGCCAACCGCAGACGCCGCCTAGTCGATGGCCCGCTTCAACCCGCTTTGCTTTGGCCTGGAGATCGCGCGCCTGTTCGAGCAAGGGCAGTCCTATTTTGCCCCGGCGAAGGTGGAAACCTGGCTGCGGCAGCACGGCCAAAACCCCTCCGACTACGAGATCTCGTTTCACCAGGAGCTGCCCCCTGCCGGCTCCTCGGCAACCATCTG
Source organism: Synechococcus sp. H55.9 (assembly GCF_047462355.1). Lineage (NCBI taxonomy): Bacteria > Bacillati > Cyanobacteriota > Cyanophyceae > Synechococcales > Synechococcaceae > Synechococcus > Synechococcus sp. H55.9. The sequence continues at coordinate 18,896 of NZ_JANSJB010000014.1, forward strand.
GATTCGCATCGACCTGAAGCGTTGGGATGGCCAGCCGGTGGATCCCTGGCTGTTGGCAGAGATCAACCGGGTCGATTGACAGCCTTGCTCTGGGGCCGATCCAGGCCCTAGGGTAAAGAGGCGAGCTCTTCGCACCTCTATGCCCACGGCCACTTTGTTGGTGTCTTGCCCCGATCAAAAAGGGCTGGTAGCCAAGCTCTCCAATTTTATCTACAGCTACGACGGCAACATCCTGCATGCCGACCACCACACGGATCCCGAGGCAGGGCTGTTCCTAAGCCGCATCGAGTGGGACTTAGAGGGCTTCCAACTGGAGCGGGCGGAAATTGTCCCCGCCTTCTCGGGCATTGCCCGTGGGATCCAGGCCAACTGGGAACTGCATTTTTCCGACACGCGCCGTCGCCTTGCCGTGTGGGCCAGCAAGCAGCCCCACTGTCTGTTGGATCTCATCTGGCGGCAGAGGGCTGGGGAACTGCCGGCGGAGATCCCTTTGATCATCAGCAACCACCCCGACTTGGAGCCGCTGGCCCGCTCCTTCGGCATCGACTACCATCACATCCCGATTTCTCCAGAGAGCAAAGCAGAGACAGAAACCCGCCAGCTTGCCTTGCTGCAGGAGTATCGCATCGACCTGGTGGTGTTGGCCAAGTACATGCAGGTGCTGAGCGGGTGGCTGCTCCGCCAGGCGCCGCCGGTGATCAACATTCACCATTCCACCCTGCCCGCCTTTGCCGGCGCCAACCCCTACCAGCGCGCCCACCAACGGGGCGTCAAGATCATCGGCGCAACTGCCCACTACGCCACCGAAGATCTGGATGAGGGGCCGATCATCGAGCAGGATGTGGTGCGGGTCAGCCACCGCGATACCGTTGCCGACCTGATCCGCAAAGGCCGCGACATGGAACGCCTAGTCCTGGCTCGGGCCGTGCGCTATCACCTGGAAAATCGCGTGCTGGTCTACCACAACAAAACGGTGGTGTTTGCTTGATGAGCAAAAAACTGGGCTTATAAGCGCTCCGCGCCGCTGCCCTCACCCCCGGCCCCTCTCCCAGAGGGAGTACTCCCTCACCCCCGGCCCCTCTCCCAGAGGGAGCGCTCCCTCACCCCCGGCCCCTCTCCCAGAGGGAGAGGGGAGTTAGGGATAGGGCTCCGCGCGGCCAGCGCGTTCGTGACAGCGTTACGTGGCAATAACGTTTCATTGCTATTTGATGATGACTAAGTAAGCAGAACTTTGCGGCTTGGCTATAGGGAACTGTCTAGGGGCGCATTGACAACCCCTTTACGAGCCTGTCCATGGGCTGCGTAAGGATCCCCCGACTTAAGTGGTGGGAGTGGCAACGACCCTACGGGTAGAGTCCCGCCGAAGCAGCTAAGCAGTCTGTTGTCCGCCTACAATGGCCCGGCAGCGAATGTAGGGACCGCCTGCATCCACCTTGGCCGGCTGCCCCTTGCCGCAATGGCCAGATCCCAGGTCCCAGAGAAAATCCCGCGAGACGGCATCCACCGATTGCAACACTTCAAAGGCATTGCCCGTGATGGTGACCCCTCGCAGCAGCTCCGCCAGCTTGCCGTTGCGAATGCGGTAGGCCCGCTCCACGCCAAACATAAACTCGCCGGTGGAGTCGGCTTGCCCGTTTCTGGCCCCATCCAGGAAGTAGCCGTCGGGAGTGCTGGCGATGATCTCCTCCAAAGTCTGGGATCCCGGCTCGAGGTAGGTGTTGCGCATGCGGATGAGGGGCTCATCGGCATATTCCCAGGCGCGGGCGTTGCCGGTAGGCTCGACGCCGAAGTGGGCAGCCGTTTCGCGGTTGTGCAGGTAGCTCACCAAAATGCCGTTTTGGATGATGGTGGTGGTTTGGGTGGGAACGCCTTCGTCGTCCACCGGCAGCGTCCCCCCTGCCCCCGGCATAAATTCGGAGCGGCCTGAATCCTTGAGCGTAACCAGTTCGCTGGCCACCCGCTGGCCCAGCTTGCCGGCAGCCACCGAGCCGGCCAAGACAAAATCCGCCTCGACGGTGTGGCCAATAGCCTCGTGCACCAGCAGACCCACGATGGAAGGAGACAAAATGACTGTGGCCCATCCTCCCTCGGCGTAGCCTGCGGAGAGGAGATCGACCGCAGTAGCAGCTGCCTTTTCCGCCATCTGCAAGGGATCCGAGCGGAACAGACAGTCCCACCCCCCCGTTACCCCGATGGACTCGGCGCCGCTGCTCAGTTGGCCATCGGCCTCGGCCACCGCTTGTACCCGCAATTCGGGGCGCACCAGGCGAAAGGCCACATCCGCCCCATCGGTGGTGACAATGGCTTTTTCCTCGTAGATCTCGTTGTAGGTGCAACTGGCGGAGCTAATACGAGCGGAAGACTTCTGGGCTTGGGCTTCCGTTTCCAAAACCAACTGGATCTTCGCCTCTAGAGGCTTGTTGAGCACCTCTCCCACGCCGGGCTCGCAAAACTCCCCTTGGGCCAACCGCACGCTGGGCAAAGCCTGCAACTTGTGTTTGCGGTAGTCGGCGCTGGCGCGGGCAGCCTGCTGCGCCTCGGCAATGGCCTCTCGAATGGCAGCCGGCGAGGGATCTCCGGTGGCGGCAAAGCCCCAGGTGCCGGCCTCTAGCACCCGCACCCCCACGCCGGAACGGCGGCGAACCGCGGTGCGCTCAAGGCGGCCTTTCTCGGCGGTGACACTGCGAAACACCTTGCTGTGGTAGCGCAGTTCCACAAAGCCAGAGCAATCTCGAAGGATGTCGCGCAGAAGGTCTCGCATGGCAACAGGGGGATAGATGCGGTGCTCAATTCAGCATAGCCTCATTGTGGGCTTAATCGGGGTCGAACCTTGGCCTGACGGGAAGGGATCCCAAAGGAGAGGATGGAGAACGACGCACAATGAGAAAAGCCAAGGAGCCGACCGTTGCAGGTGAAAAGATATGGGGTGAGTTTCAGCGACAAGTGGGTGGCTGCAAGCCGGCAGAACCAAAGCTGTCTCTGGCTGGGCTTGGATCCCAATCCAGAGCTGTTACCTGCCCACCTCAGGCCAAAGGGAGAGCCCGATTCCAACCTGGTTGCCTCTGCAACACCGCAAATGATGGCCGCCTTGCTGGACTGGCTGGGCTGGGTGATCGAGCAGACGCAGGATCACGTGTGCGCCTACAAGCCGACGCTGGGGTTTTATTTGGCCCTGGGATCTGGCGGCCTGGAGTTGCTGGAAGCGGTGCTGCGCCGAGTGCCCACAGGGATCCCGGTCATTCTCGATGCCAAGTACGCCGATTTGAACAGCGCCTCTGTTCTGGCTCGGCAGGCTTTTGAAGTTTGGAATGTGGATGCCCTCACCCTCAATCCTTATGCAGGCCAGGATCTGGTGGCTCCGTTTTTGCTCTATCCTCACAAAGCTGTGTTTCTGCTCTGCCGTACCAGCAATCCGGGGGCCAACGCCATCCAGGACTACCCTGCCGAAGCCATCGCCGGGCAGCAGGAAGGAATAGAGAGCGTGGAACCCCTTCACCTAAATCTGGTGAAACAGTGCCGCCATTGGGGCACACCCGAACAGGTAGCGCTGGAAGTGGGATCCGCGCATCCCTCAGTGATGGGTCGCATCCGCGCCGCTGCTCCCGAACGGCTGATCTTGGCCCGCAGCCTCTGGGGAGAGGGCGTGGACTGGCAGGCTTGTCTGCAGGCGGGGTTGAACGCCCATGGAGAGGGCCTGTTGCTGCCGGTACCCCAGGACTGGTTGGCTCGCCAGGATTTGAAAGAGGCTGTAAGCCAGTTGCGAGAAACCGTGGAAACAGCTCGCTCTCAGAAGGGACAGTCGGGATCTGGGTCGGCTTGCACCTTGTGGGTGCCGGATGTCTGTCTGTTGCAGCCCAATCCTCATACGGATTTGATCCTAGAGCTGTACGACATCGGCTGTATTCTATTTGGAGATTATGTCCAGGCTTCTGGGCAAACTTTGCCCTATTACATTGATCTGCGTACCATTATTTCCAAGCCGCAAATCTTCCATCGCGTTCTCAAGGCTTACGCAGAGATTTTAGAAACCCTTTCCTTCGAGCGGATTGCCGGGATCCCCTATGGATCTCTGCCGACGGCAACCGGATTATCCTTGCGCTTAAATAAGCCGATGATCTATCCCCGCAAAGAGGTAAAAGCCCACGGAACTCGCCGGCAAATCGAGGGATCCTACCAACCGGGGGAAACGGTGGTTGTAGTGGATGACGTTTTGATTACAGGGCGCAGCGCCATGGAAGGAGCCGAGAAACTGCGCTCGGCAGGGCTAAAGGTGGAAGACATTGTGGTGCTGATCGATCACGAGCAGGGGGCGCGAGAGCGTTTGCAAGAGCAGGGGTACCGCGGCCATGCCGTTCTCACCCTCTCGGAAATCAAAACCACTCTTTTCCGCGCCGGCCGCATTGACGAAGCCCAGTTTAATCGTCTCTCCCAGCTCTCACCCCCAGCCCCTCTCCCTGAGGGAGAGGGGAGTTAGAGCGGCGCGAAAGCTACAACGACATGGTTCGGTTACGGAAAGCCGGTAGGGCTGCCATGCCGACCCCAAACCCGATGGCCAGACGCAGCTAGAGAACCAAGTTAACCAGCTTTTTCGGCACCACCACCACTTTTTTGGGCGTCGCCCCTTCCAGATACTTTTGCGCCGCCTCAGACTGAAGGGCCAAGCGTTCCTGCTCCTCTGGCGTCACGTCCGCCGGTGCCTCAAATGAGCCGCGCAATTTGCCGTTCACCTGAATCACAATGGTTACCGTGTCGGCCACCAGAGCCGCCGGATCATGGCTGGGCCAAGATTGACGATGGACTGAGTCCTGGCCGCCCAGCGCCTGCCACAACTCCTCGGCAATGTGGGGGGCAAAGGGGGCCAAGAGCAACACCAGGGTGCGCATCCCCTCCGCATAGACCGGCGAATCCGGGATCCCGGCCTCGGCCAGGGCGTTGCTCAGCTTCATCAGCTCGGCGATGGCGGTGTTGAGCTGGTATTCCTCCAGATCCTCACTGACTGCCTGGATGGCCGTGTGGACGGCGCGGCGCAGATCTTTTTCGGCCTTGGTCAGGGATCCCGCCTCGACCTGGGCCTGCAGCAGCTCGGCGGCTTTGCCCCGCAAGGACTCCGTCCCGCTATCGCGAACGACAAACTCGTACACTTGCCGCCAGACGCGGTTGAGAAAGCGAAACTGGCCTTCCACATCGGCATCGTCCCACTCCAGATCTTTCTCGGGGGGCGCCTTGAAGAGGATAAACATGCGGGCTGTGTCCGCTCCGTAGTGGGCCAGCACTTCCTCCGGATCCACGCCGTTGCCTTTGGATTTGGACATGGTGGCGTAGATAACTTGCAGGGGCTCGCCGGTCTCTGGATCTGTGGGGTTGTTGGGATCCTTGACCAGAGCCGCCGGGATCCAGCGATCCTTGCCGGACTTGTTGGGGTTGTAGTAGGTGCGCCCCTGCACCATCCCCTGGGTGAGCAGACGCAAGAACGGCTCGTCAAAATTCAGCAGCCCCTGATCTCGCAGCACCTTGGTGAAAAAGCGGGAATAGAGCAGGTGCAAGATGGCGTGCTCGATACCGCCCACGTACTGATCTACCGGCAGCCAGGCGTTGACCAGGTCTCTGCGGAAGATCTCGCGGTCGTTGCGGGGATCGCTGAAGCGCAGGAAATACCAGGACGAGCAGATGAAGGTGTCCATGGTGTCGGTCTCGCGGCGGGCATCGGCGCCACAGGTGGGGCATTTTACCTTCACCCAGTCCTCCAAGTGGGCCAAGGGAGAGCCACCTCGTCCGCTCAGCTCCACATCCTCCGGCAACAGCACCGGCAGATCCTCCTCCGGCACCGGCACAATCCCGCAGTGGGGGCAATGAATTACGGGGATGGGGCAGCCCCAGTAGCGCTGCCGCGAGATGAGCCAATCCCGCAGGCGGTAGTTCACCTGCCGTTCCCCCAAGCCCTGACTCTCTAACCAGGCGATGGCTCTTTCTACGCTCTGCCCTGGGCCTTTGCCCACCGGGATCCCGTCCAAGGGGCCGGAGTTGATCATCACCCCTTCCCCTGTCCAGGCCGACTGCAGATCTGCAGCCGTCTCCCCTGCCTCGCCGGGCGGCTGCACCACCTGCTTGATGGGCAGGCCAAACTTGCGGGCAAACTCGAAGTCCCGCTGGTCGTGGGCGGGCACGGCCATGATGGCCCCCGTACCGTAGCCCATCAGCACATAGTCGGCAATCCAGATGGGGATCCGCTCTTGGTTGACGGGGTTGATGGCGTAGGATCCCGTCCAGACGCCCGTTTTTTCCCGGTCTTCGGCGCTGCGCTCGATCTCGCTGCGGGCGGCAGCCTCGGCCTGGTAAGCCTTGACGACGGGCTGTTGCTCAGGGGTGGTGAGCTTGTCCACCAAGGGGTGCTCCGGCGACATGACCATGAAGGTGGCCCCCCAGAGGGTATCGGGCCGCGTGGTGAACACCGGCAGCTCCTCCCCTGTCTCCGCTTTGAAGACAACCCTAGCCCCCACCGACCGGCCGATCCAGTTCTCCTGCATAATGCGCACCCGCTCCGGCCAGCCGGAGAGCTGTTCTAGGTCGGCCAGCAGTTGGTCAGCATAGGCGGTGATTTTGAAAAACCACTGCTTGAGCAGGCGCTTTTCCACCAGAGCGCCGGATCGCCAGGAGCGCCCCTCCGCATCCACCTGCTCGTTGGCCAGCACCGTCTGATCCACGGGATCCCAGTTCACCGCCGCCTCTTTTTGGTAGGCCAGGCCCGCCTTCAAAAATTGCAGGAAGATCCACTGCGTCCATTTGTAGTAGTCTGGCGAACAACTGGCTATCTCCCGCTCCCAGTCGTAGGAAAGCCCCAGCCGTTGCAGTTGATCCCGCATCTGGGCGATGTTCTGGTAGGTCCACTTGGCCGGCGGGATCCCCCGGTCGATGGCGGCATTCTCCGCCGGCAGACCAAAGGCATCCCAGCCCATCGGGTGCAGCACCGCGTACCCTTGCATGCGCTTGTGGCGGGCAATCACATCGGTGATGGTGTAGTTGCGGACATGCCCCATGTGCAGGTTGCCGCTGGGGTAGGGGAACATCGACAAAGCATAAAACTTGCGGATCCCGTCCTTCAACTCTGGGGTGCGATCCAGCCCCATTTCACGCCAGTGGGCCTGCCACTTGCTCTCGATGGCCCGGGGATTGTAGCGCGCGTCCACGGTTTGATGCTCCTGGGGAAAAAGCGCTCACCCTTTACATGCTACGCAAGTTTTAAAATCAGTAGGTTTCTTCGTGCCACCTATCTGCTTTCTTCAGCTCCTTCTGGAACTTGCTCCAATCCTGACCGGCTTGTTCGGCCAAGGGCCCCATGACGTTGTTGATCCCGTCTTCCATCCCCTTGAGGCCGCAGATGTAGGTGTAGGTGTTGGGCTTTTGCAGCATCTCCCACAGCTCAGCGCCGTACTCCGCCATGCGGTTTTGCACGTACATCTTTTTGCCGTCGGGGGTTTGCTGTTCGCGGCTGATGGCGTAATCGACGCGGAAGCGATCCCCGTACTGGGCTTTCCAGGCCTCTAGATCCCCGTGGTAGAGCAAGGTGGAAGTGGTAGGTACCCCAAAAAACAGCCAGATCCTGCCCTGATAGTTGGGATCCTCCTCAAACAGATGCTTGATGAAGGCGCGAAAAGGGGCGATGCCGGTGCCGGTGGCGATCAAAATCAGGTTGGCGTTCTCATCTTCGGGCAGTAGGAAGGTTTTCCCCGAGGGCCCGGTGATCATCACCTCGTCGCCGGGTTTGAGATCGGTGAGGAAGCCGGAGCAGACCCCCACCCCCGGCTGGCCCGTCTCTTTATCCACGTATTCGGCCCGCTTCACGCTCAACGAAACGGTGCGCCCCTCGCCATCATCGCCGTAGCGGGTGGACGCAATGGAGTAGAGGCGGGGCTTGTGGGGCTTGCCTTTGGCATCTTCGCCAGGGGGGATAATGCCAACGCTTTGCCCTTCTAGGTAGCGGTAGTTGGGATCCGGCAAGCTGAGCACGATGTGCTTGGTCAGCCCGGGCGCCCCCTCGCCGACAATGGAGTAGGTCTCCACACATTGTCCGATCAGAGGCGCGTTGGGACGATACAGATTGACGACAACCTCTCGCTTTTCTGCGCTGGCAACCATAACTGCGATCTGCTCCTGGCACTGGAGAGAAAATGGATAGCAAACACCATAGCAGCCCGGCTGGCCAAATGGAACTTGCCAGCAGAGAAGCCGGCAGCCCTTTCGAGCTGATGCCGAGAGCGACACCCCCAAAAAACTGCTCCCAGCCGAGCTCAGCGGCCAAGAATATGCATTTTTTGTTAAATTGTTCCTTAAGGTGCTGATATCTCTGGCCTGCAAGCGGGTTGTGAGGTAGTGGCTCTGTTGTGGTATCATGCAGAGCCGTAACAGTTGGTAACTTTCCTAGCAGCTTTTTCTCAGTTTTGCCCTGCCCGTCCCCAAGGAGTTCCCATGGCAAGCAGTCCTGATCGTATTGTGATGATTGGTGTCGCCGGAGATTCTGGCTGTGGCAAATCCACGTTTTTACGTCGGCTGGGGGATCTGTTTGGCCGGGATCTGATCACCACCATTTGTCTGGACGACTATCACTCCTTGGATCGCTACCAGCGCAAAGAGAAGGGCATCACGGCACTGGATCCCCGCGCCAACAACTTCGACCTGATGTACGAGCAGGCCAAGGCGCTCAAGAATGGCCAAAGCGTGATGAAGCCGATTTACAACCACGAGACCGGCCTCATCGACCCGCCGGAGCGGGTGGATCCCAACCGCATCATCGTCCTGGAAGGGCTGCATCCCATGTACGACGAGCGGGTGCGCGAGCTGCTGGACTTCAAGGTGTACTTGGATTTGGCGCCGGAGATCAAGATTGCCTGGAAGGTGAAGCGGGACATGGCCGAGCGGGGCCACACTTACGAAGATGTGTTGCGCTCGATCGAGGCTCGCCGTCCCGATTTTGAGGCTTATGTCGATGTGCAGAAGCAGTATGCCGATGCCGTCATCGAGGTTCTGCCCACCCAGTTGCTGCCAGAGCTGGATCCGGAGCACAAGGTGTTGCGGGTACGGCTGATTCAGCGGGAAGGGGTCAAGTACTTCAACCCTGTTTACCTCTTCGATGAAGGCTCCACCATCGATTGGATCCCTTGCGGCAAAAAGCTGACCTGTTCCTATCCTGGGATCCGCCTCCACTACGGCCCTTCCACCTACTTCGATCACCCGGTTTCGATTTTGGAGATCGACGGCACCTTTGAAAAACTGGAGGAAGTCGTCTACATCGAGAACCACTTGAGCAACCTGTCCACCCGCTACTACGGCGAGCTGACGGAACTGTTGCGCAAGCACCCAGAATATCCGGGATCCCGCAATGGCTCTGGCCTGATTCAGGTTATCGTGGGCCTAAAGCTGCGCGCCCTTTACGAGCAAATCCAGGCCGAAGCCAAAGAGTTGGCGGTGGCTTCCTAACCTTTGCCCGCCCAAGCGGCTCAAGAGGGATTGCCGGTAGGGTGTTGCTGCAGGTAGGCTGACCCGGTGGGAGTCAGCGTCAAGGTTTGGGTCTATGCAGGGATTCCAGTTGGAGATCTTTCCAGAGGGATCCGTCCTCATTCAGCGGGCCATCGAGGTTTGGCAAAGCCGGGCAGCGGCTGCCATCCGGGAGCGGGGACGTTTTACCGTGGTCCTGGCGGGGGGAAGCACCCCCAAGCAGTTGTATGCTGCTCTCGCCCAAACCCAAGGGATCCCTTGGCAACAAACCTGGCTGTTCTGGGGAGATGAGCGCTACGTCCCCCCGGAGCATCCCGAGAGCAACTACCGCATGGTGCAAGAAACCCTGCTGAAGTGGATCGGGATCCCGGCCGATCAGGTGTTTCCCATGCCCACCCAAGCGGGGGATCCGCTTCGCGATGCTGCCGACTATGAGGCGACCCTGCGGCGGCTTTTCGGCGCGGAGTGCCCTTCTCTCGACCTGATCTGGCTGGGGGTAGGGGAGGACGGCCACACAGCCTCTTTATTTCCCGACACCGCCGCCCTGCAGGTGCAACACCGCTGGGTAACAGTGGGGCAGAAAGGGCCGGAGCCGCGTCTAACCTTGACCTACCCTGTCCTCAATCGGGCAGCCCAGGTGGTGTTCTTGGTAACCGGAGCGAACAAAGCTGCCATTGTGAAAGAGGCGCTGACCACCGAGGCCCACCTACCCTGCCAGCGCGTCAACCCCAACGGACGGCTGCTCTGGTTGCTGGATGCGGCGGCGGCAGCTCAACTGCCCCTGCCAGCCGTCGCGCTGCTCAGGTGACGTACCCCCGCCCTCATGCTGATGCATAGAGGGCAAGCTGCTCGTTTCAACAGGGAGCGATTGTGGGAACCCCACCGCGTCCAGATTCCGGCAACGCCGTTTTGTGCAACCACCTCGGTTCCAGCACAGAAACTCCCGGCCCTTGCTGCCGCGGCCGTCCTGCCGACAGAGGGCGGGTTGGCTAAACGCGATTAAGCCACTCCTCAAGCGCTTCCCTCACCCCCAGCCCCTCACCCCCGGCCCCTCTCCCAGAGGGAGAGGGGAGTTGAAAACCGGCGGGGCAGGGATCCCTCAGGGGGTGCCGGGCAAATTCTTCAGTACTGGGATGACCAGCTCTTGGACGGGCAGGGCCACAGGCTGAGCGGAGTCGCTGCTCAGAGAACTGGATGGCACCGCAGGGGAAGAGCTTGGGAGCTCGCCAATGGGCCGCAGTTGCCAGCGGATGATCTGATCGCCGCGGTAAAAAGTAACCAACAACTGATCCCCCTGCGACTGGATTTGCCAAGTGCCATCGCCGCTATTGACCGAAATATGGCCGCCGGAAAACGGTGCATCCAAAACCGGCCCCGATTGGGTCCAGATACGTCCTCCACCCGTTTCCAAGACCAATTGCACCGTTGCCCCCTGCCCCTGGCCACTCAAAATTTGGCCGGTTCCGCTCCAAACCCGGGTTTCTGTCTGGGCCACAGCGGGCTGCCCAAGCTGCAAAACCACGAGCAACAGCCCTGCCCAGCTCCGGTGGCTTCGCCGTCCCCCTCTCCCATCAGAGAGGAAGAAAGAAGAGCGAGAGAAAAAAGCCATTGCACCCACGTTGATACCACACGTCGCGATAAGTCTAAAACAGACAAAAAATGAAGCAGTCCTTTACACAGTCTTTTTCGCAGTCTGCCGGCAGCACTCAGGATCCCTCCTTTGGCTCTGAGCTGAGCCTGCTGCCAGCATCCTCTCTCGGCTTGATCCCAATCTAGCAACCCCCATCCCCCCAGACAGGATGTAACCTGAGGCTCTGGCTGCGGGGATCCCCAGCAACTGTTTCGCCAATGCGCAGAGGTGGGTCTGCAGGTATTTTCTAGGCGATCCTTCCCACTATTTATTACTACTGAAGCTTGAGAGACTATTTGAGAGCAAGGAAACGCTCCAGAGCTGCCACCATCGCCGGTGGCCAACGGCGGACAGATCTCACCCATTCCAGGTCGGCGTAGCGGGGATCCAGCCCTTGCACGGCTACCCAGTGACTTTCGGCTTCTCCCTGGCGACCCTGCACCCAGAGAATGGCACTGAGAGCGGCCCGCATATCTGGAAACCTCGGGTACTTGCGCACCAAAGCCCGCATCAAGCGCAGCGCAGCCTCTGTTTCGCCCATCTGGTAGAGGCTGAGGGCATAGTTGGCCTGGGCAAAAGCGTAATCGGGAGCCAGCTCCGTGGCGCGGCGGTAGTCGGCCAAAGCCTGCTGCCAGTTGCCCAGCCCCGCTTCAGCATTGCCGCGGTTGTTGTAGGCCGCCGCATCGTTGGGATCCAACTGCAACACCCGTTCGTAATCCGCAATCGCCTCCTGCCACCGCCCCAATCCCTCCAAAGCAGCCCCTCGATTCAGATAGGGATCCGGCGCCTCAGGAGCCAAACGAATGGCCTCAGCGTAGTCCTCCAGAGCTGCCTGGAATTGGTGCTGGCCAACACGAGCATTGCCCCGATTGCTCCACAAGGCCGGATTGTGCGGCTGGATCTGCAACAGTTGAGTCCACAAGGCTTCCGCCTGGGCAAGATCCCCCCGCCCGGTAGCAGCAAAAGCCTCCTCAAACAGCCGATCGATCTCGGGATCTATCTTGGCGTTTGCCGCCGTAACTGGGGGCCAGATAGGGATCCCTAGCCAAAGCAGCAACCCCAGCAAGAGGGCAGAGAGTAGGTTGGGTACAGGAACGAACTTCATGGCTTCAACAGTTCCCTTGGGTGGGGCGTCCCCGTCCCAAGCCGTCACCGCAAGGGGTCTGACATCAACGCGCCCTGGAGGACTCGAACCCCCGACATCCGGTTTTGGAGACCGACGTTCTACCAACTGAACTAAGGACGCATTGGCAGGGACACACCCGCTTACTCAGTGTAGCAGGTACGACCCAAACCTCAGAGGGGCTGTTCCCGATTATCCATATTCTCTGTCTTGGCCTTGATGCGAGTGGCTTTGCCCACCCGATCCCGCAAGTAGAACAGCTTGGCCCGGCGCACTTTACCCCGCCGCAGCACCTGGATCGACTCAATGCGCGGGGAATGAATGAGAAAAACTCGCTCCACGCCGATCCCCTGGAAAACCTTGCGTACCGTAATGGTGCGGTTGATGCCGGAGTGGCGCATGGCAATGACCGTGCCCTCAAAAGCCTGCACCCGCTCCTTGCCCCCCTCTTGAATGCGAACTCCCACCCGTACCTGATCGCCAACCCGGATCTCAGGCAGATCCCTTTTCAGGTGCGCCGCCTCGATGGAGCGGATGATCTCTTCAGCGTTGATGCGAACGTTCATGGCCTTCCCGCGCTACCGGCAGTTAACTATGGTAGCAATCGTTCCTGTTTTCTGTACAGAGCTGGCCGAGGGATGCGGGAAACCGTGTTTACGCCCCCCGCCTTTTTCCAATAGTCTAGACAAAGACAAAGCTTTTTTAAGAATGGGAGATTTTCTGTGATCCTGCACACGGACAAGACTGAGACGGGATCCCTGTCTTCTCCCAAGCCTGTAGATCAGCCCCTGCCACAGAGCAGCCGCAAGCGATTTCCCTTTGGCTGGATGCTTTTGGGCCTGCTGTTGGCTGGCTTAGGGGGCAGCGGTCTCCTGATCCAGCGTCAGCTTCAGCAGCAGCGGGCAGAACGGCTGGAACGATTAACGGTACCGGTTCAGGTGGTGGATCTCACCCAACGTCTGCGGGTAAGCGGCCAGGTGCAGCCGATCCGACAGGTGAATGTTAGCCCCCGCGAGTCGGGTCGCCTGGCAGAACTGTTGGTGGATCAGGGGGATGAAGTGGTGGCAGGGCAGTTGTTGGCCCGGATGGACTACGGGGATCTGGCCAGCGGCATTCGGCAAGCGCAGGCCCGCATCCAAGAGCTGCAAGCCCGTCTAGCGGAGCAACAGGCCGGCGAGCGCCCCCCAGTGATCGCGGCGGCCCAGGCTAGGGTGGATGCAGCCCGGTCGCAGGTGGGTCTGGCCCAAAAAGAGCTGGAGCGCATTCAGGCCCTGGCACAGGCGGGGGCAGTAGCCCGCAGCGAGCTGGATCAACGTCTGGCCCGCCTGGAACAGGCGCAGGCGGATTTGCGGGCGGCCCAACAGGAGCTGCAGCGATTGCAACTGGGGAGCCGCCCGGAAACCCTGCAGCAAATTCAAGCTCAGATTGCTCAGGCGCAAGCCGAGCTGGCCCAACGGCAATCCCGGCTGGCCGAGGCCGAAGTCCGTGCCCCCTTTTCCGGTGTGGTGGTGCAGCGCTTTGCCGAAGTGGGATCCTTTGTAGCCCCGACAACCGCCGCTTCCGATGCCACTGCCGCTTCTTCCAGCTCGATTTTGGCGCTGGCCCAGGGAATTGAGGTGCGAGCAGAAGTGCCGGAAGCCCAAATTGCCCAAGTGCGGCTGGACCAGCCGGTGGAGATCCGGTCTCTGGCCTATCCCGACCGCGTGGTACAGGGTCGGGTGAAGCGAATTGCCCCCGCTACGGTGGTGGTGCGGGAGGTAACGGTCTTTCGGGTCTTCGTCGAGCCGGAGCCCGGAGCCGACTTTTTGCGCACCGGCATGAATGTTTCGGTGGATTTCATCGGGGATCCCCAGCCGCAGGCTTTGACGGTGCCCTCGGTGGCCATCCTGCGCGAGGAAGGCCAGGAAGGCGTGATCCTACTGGATCCGCGAACCCGGCGACCTGTCTATCGCCGCGTGGAAACGGGCATCACCCAGGGTGGCGTTACCCAGATCCGCTCCGGTCTGCAGGCAGGGGATCGAGTCTTTACGGCCCTGCCGCCAGGAGTGAGCATAGGAACCCTGATCAAGGAAGTGGAGCAACAGCCATGAGCCTGGCAACTGCGGCCAAAATGGCCTGGCAAATGGTGCGACGGCATCGCTTGCGCACCGGGCTGAGCATGCTGGGGATCCTCATCGGCAACGCCGCCGTGGTGGCCATTGCCGGGTTTGGCCATGCTGCCCAGGAGCTGGCAGTGGATCAGTTTCGCTCTTTGGGCACCAATTTGCTCATTGTCTTTTCTTCCAGCTTGGGCCTGGCGGATGCGAGCAACACCCGCCCCATTACCCTCGAAGATCTGCGGGCGATTGTTGCGGAAGTGCCTGCCGTATCGGCAGCCGTCCCCAGCCTTGGAACCAACGTGCGGGCCGTGCGGGGCGGGGTGGATCGCCGCTATGAAGCCACCGGCACCTGGCCGGAGTATTTGTCGGTGCTCAATTTGGAGATCGAGCAGGGCCGCTTCCTCTTGCCGGCGGATATCGAGGAACAGCGACCGGTGGTGGTGCTGGGGAGCGAGGCCGCTGGCCAGTTGTTCGGCCTGGATCCTGCTGCTGCCATCGGGGAGACCGTCCTGTTGAACAACTTGCCCTTCGAGGTCATCGGCACCTTGCGCTCCAAGCCGACGGTGTTTGGCAACAGCGATGCCGGGCTGTTTTTGCCGGTGGATGTGGTGGCCAACCGCTTTGTCGGGCGGCGATCCCCTTATGGCCTGGAGCTGACAGCCATTTTTGTCTCCGCCCGCTCCGAAGCCGATCTGCCGGCTGCCGAGTTCCAGATCCGCAACCTGCTGCGGCAGCGGCACCAACTGGTGGGAGAAGACGACTTCATCATCCGCAACCAGAAGGTGCTCCTGGATGGCTCGGCCAGGATTTTGACGTTGCTGCGGGTGCTGCTGACGGGTACGGCGGCTCTCTCCCTGCTGGTGGGCGGGGTGGGGATCATGAATGTGATGCTGATCTCGGTGGCAGAACGCACCCCGGAGATCGGGCTGCGCAAGGCGATCGGAGCCGATAGCCGGCAGATCTTACAACAGTTTGCCGCCGAGGCGATCTTCATTGCCGTGACCGGGGGGGTGCTCGGGATCCTCTTCAGCAGCGGGGTTTTGGTGATTGTGCAGGTATTCACCCCCTTGGCCACCCGGATCGATCTGGTGGCGGTGGCGGTTTCCTTCACGCTTTCGACGGGGATTGGGCTGGTCTTCGGCATTTTCCCGGCCCGCAAAGCGGCGCAACTGGATCCCATCGAGGCCCTACGGGCTTAGAGCTCGTAGCCAAACAGACGGGGATCCGCCGGCTGTAAGTCCAGATCCGCCAGGCCGTATTCGGCCCAACGGCGATCCACTAGGCGGGCCACTTGCGGATCCGGGGCAAGGGGAGCCCGCCAGGGAGCATCGGTTTCCGGGGGGATCTTGGTGGTGGCATCGATCCCCATCTTGCCCCCCAGACCCCGTTTTTCGGTGGCAAAGTCCAGGGCGTCGAAGGGATTGTCCGGCAAAATAAACACATCCCGCTGCGGGTCTACTCGGGAACACAGGCACCAGAGCACCTGCCGTGGATCCCGCACGTTGATATCTTTGTCCACCACAATAACGAACTTGGTGTAGCTGAACTGGGGCAGGGCGCTCCAAAAAGCCAAGGCCGCCCGCCGCGCTTGGCCGGGATAGGCTTTGTCGATGGACAAGATGGCCGCCTTGTAGCCCAGGGCCTCCATGGGCAAAAAGAAATCCACGATCTCCGGCACCTGCTGCCTGAGGATGGGGGTATAGATGCGGTTGAGGGCCAGCGCCATCAGGTCGTTTTCTTTGGGGGGCTTGCCGCTGAAGGTGGTGAGGTAGAGGGGATCGCGGCGGTGGCTGAGGCAGTGGAAGCGGATGAGAGGAGCCTGCTCGTTGCGGGGGCCGTAGTAGCCGATGTGATCCCCGGCGGGGCCGTCGGGGGCCACCTCCCCAGGGGTGATGGTGCCCTCCAAGACGATCTCGGCCTGGGCCGGCACCTCCAGATCCACCGTCTTACAGCGGGCCAGGTGTAACCCTTCGCCGCTGTAGAGGCCGGCAAACAGCCACTCCGAGAGATCCACCGGCAGGGGCGTGGCCGCTGCCAGGATCACGGCGGGATCCACCCCGATGGCCACTGCCACTTCCAACTTCCGCCCCAGGGCCGCCGCCTTGCGCAGATGCCGGGTGGCCCCCCGCACCGACAGCCATTGCACCGTCATGGTGTTGCGGCTTTGCAGTTGCAGGCGGTACACCCCCACATTGGGGATCCCATTTTCCGGGTCTTTGGTAACCATCAGGCCCAACGTCAGCACCCGCCCGGCATCGCCGGGATAGACCCGCAGCAGGGGCAATTGGGTGAGATCCACCTCCTCTCCCCGCAGCACCACCTGCTGACAGGGGGGGAGCAGATCCCGGCTGGGCCTAGCCTTGAAGACGCTGAACAGCGCCTGCCCCAGCTCCACCGCCTGGGCAAAACTTTTTGGCGGGCGCGGCTGGTAGAGCAAGGCCAATTTTTTCCCCAGCTCCTCCAGCTCCCGCGGCTCCTCCATCCCCAAGGCCCAGCAGATGCGCTCCAGCGTGCCCAAAACGTTGATCAGCAGCGGCATCGCGGATCCCTTCACCCGTTCAAACAGCAGCGCCGGCCCCCCACAAGCCAAAAGGCGATCGGCGATCTCGGCAATTTCTAAGTCGGGATCCACTTCGGCTGAAACGCGGCGAAGCTGGCCACGGGACTCCAGCAGGGCAACGAAACGGCGCAGATCTCTGGGCATGAAGGGAGTACTCGCAGGGTGAGGGTCTCGCTAACTTAACTTATTTGATTTATTTGTCGCGGCTGAGGGCTAGGCCGCTCATGAAAGGCTTTTGCAGGGCAATAAACACCACCAGCGGCGGAATGCTGGCGATGATCGCCCCCAGCATCATGGGGCCATAGGAGGCGGAGCTATCCAAGTTCAGCAAGGATTGCAGCCCCACCTGCACCACCTGCCGCTCCCGGCCTTGCACGATCAAGCGGGGCCACAGGTACATATTCCAAGCGTAGACGAAGTGAATCACCGCCTGCGCCCCGATGGCATTCCAGCTCAGGGGGATCAGCACTTGGGTGAGAAACTGCAAGGGGTTTGCCCCGTCCAGTTGGGCCGCCTCCGCCAACTCGCGGGGGATGTTGGAAAAATGTTGGCGAAACAAAAACGTGGCCGTGGCGCTGGCCAGAAAAGGCACGATCAAGGCGTAGTAGGTGGATCCCCAGCCCAAGTTGGTGACCAGCCGCAGCAGGGCGATGATCAAGATTTCTGTGGGCATCATCAAGGTCATGAGCACAAAGCCGAAGGCCAGCCCTTTGCCCGGAAAGCGAAAGTAGACGAAGGCCAGCCCCGCCAGCAGGGACAAAACCGTCTTGCCCACCGTGATGGCCGCGGCCATGATGGCGCTGTTGACCATGTAGTGGCCCAAGTGGCGCGCCACCATCACCTGCTGCCAGTTGAAGGCCAACGAAGAGCCAAAGGTCAATTGGTAGCGGAACACCTCGGCGTTGTTTTGGGTGCTCACGATCAGGGCATACAACACCGGAAACCCCAACGCCAAACAGGCCAGCACCAGGCCCAAATGCACGTACCAACGCTCCGGGATCCAGCGCCCCCAGGGCAGGGGAGAGGGCTTCTGGGATAAGGGTATGGGCTGGGCTAAGGGCGATTGCGGATCCTGCAACAGTTGAGCCATGGCACCTCCAAACGGCGAACACCGACGAGCAGACGGGCTTTGGGGTTTCTCTTCTGCTGGTTCTGTTGTGAGGATAATCCGCCAGAGTTAAGGGCAACCTAAGGAAGGCAGGTCTGGCTCCATTTTCGGGTGCTTTTACCGGCAAGAGGAAACGGGTAGAGTAGAACAGCAGTGTCTGGATAACTAAGGAGAGGATCCCATGACCCGAGGCTTTGGTCCCTTCGGCAAAATCCAAGAAGCGCTCAAGAAGGCCCAAGAGGTGCGGGATGGCGCTCAAAGGCTGCAAAAAGAGCTGGAAGAGATGGAGATCGTCGGCGAAGCCGGCAATGGGCTGGTGAAAGTGACGGTGAACGGCAACCAAGAACCCCTCAAGGTGTCTTTGGATCCCGAGGTTCTCAAAGAATCCGCGGATGTGGTAGAGGACTTGCTCTTGACGGCGATGGTGAACGCCTACACCCAGTCTGCCGAGACGATGCGCAAACGCATGGAGGAGCTGACCGGAAACATCAATCTGCCGGGGCTGGGGTTGGGCTGAGCCGCTCTTTTCTATGTACACTCGCCCTTTGGCTCGCCTGATCGAGGAGCTGCAGCGGCTGCCCGGCATTGGCTCCAAAACGGCTCAGCGCCTGGCCCTGCATCTGATCAACCGGCCTGCCGGCGAGATCGAGGCCCTGGCCCAGGCCCTGTTGGAGGCCAAGCAAACCGTCAAGCATTGCTCCATCTGCTTCAACTGGTCGGCGGAAGATCCCTGTGAGATCTGCCGTTCGCCGCAGCGAGACCGCTCGCTGTGGTGCGTGGTGGCCGATGTCAAGGATCTCATCGCCATGGAACGCACCCGCGAGTTCAAGGGGCTTTACCACGTTTTGGGGGGCCTGATCTCCCCCATGAACGGGATCGGGGCGGATCAACTGCACATCCGCGAGCTGGTGGCCCGGGTGGCGCAGGAAAAGCCGCAGGAGCTGATCTTCGCCATCAGCCCCAGCGTGGAGGGAGAGGTGACCATGCATGTGGTCAAGGATTACCTGAAGCCGATTGCCCCCACCTTGCGCATGACCCGCCTGGCCTTCGGCCTACCCATGGGATCCGAGCTGGAGTATGCCGACGAGGTCACCCTGGCCCGTGCCCTAGAAGCCCGGCAGGAATTGTAAACCGCGCCACCAGGGGTTGAGAAAACAACCTAAGCAGTGGAGCCAGCAAAACGGCAGTCGGGTTCAGAAGTTGTCATT